>JALSRF010000510.1 GCA_026984895.1 Paracoccaceae bacterium | reverse complement strand
GGGGCCGGCGGCGGCAGGGGCGGGAGCGGCGGCGGTGGAGGCGGAGGCGGTGGAGGCGGCAGGGGCAGAGACGGCAGGCGGCGGGGCGGCATCAGCCGGTCAGATGCGCGCGCACCAGCGTCTCGAACAGCGCGCCCCGCTCTTCGAAATCGCGAAACTGGTCGAAGCTTGCCGCCGCCGGGGCCAGCAGCACGGTGTCGCCAGGCTCGGCCTCGCGCGCGGCCGCCGCCACCGCGCGCTCCAGCGTGCCGCATTGCTCGGTCTGCACCCCGGCCGCGCTCAGCGCCGCGCCAAGGGTGGCCGCGTTTTCCCCGATCAGGTAGGCCTTGCGCACCGCCCCGCACGCGCGCAGCAGTTCGTCCAGCCCGCCGTCCTTGCCCCGCCCGCCGGCGATCCAGCGAATGCCCGCAAAGCTCGTCAGCGCGCGGGCTGCCGCGGCGGCATTGGTGGCCTTGGAATCGTTGACAAAGGTCACCGCGTCCTTCTCGCCCACGATCCGGCTGCGGTGCGCCAGCCCGGCAAAGCCCGAAAACGCCCGTTCGATCACCCGCGGCGCAAGACCGAGCGCACGCAGCGCGCCATAGGCGGCGCAGGCGTTCTGGTGGTTGTGCGCGCCCGGCAGCGCGGGGATCGCGCGCAGGTCGATCGAGGCCACCTGGCGTCCCTTCCGGGTTTCCGACAGGAACCCCTTGCGCGCGGACACCCCCCATCCCGGGCCGGTCAGCTTGTGCCCGGAGGATATGCGGATCAGCTGATCGTCGGACGCGCCCTGGGCGATCTGCGCCGCCAGAAACCGGCCTTCGTCCTCGTCAACGCCGATGACCGAGCGGTCGGGGCCGCCCTCGGCGAACAGGCGCCGCTTGGCGGCAAAGTAACCGCCGCGCCCGCCGTGGCGTTCGAGGTGATCGTCGCTCAGGTTGGTGAACACGCCGATGTCCGGGGTCAGCGCGCGCGCCAGTTCGCACTGGTAGCTGGACAGCTCCAGCACGATCACCTCGCCGTCGCCCGGGGGCGCCATCTCGAGCACGGCGCGCCCGATGTTGCCGGCCAGCTGGCTGGGCCGCCCGGCTTCGCGCAGCGCGTGGTGGATCAGCGCCGCGGTCGTGGATTTCCCGTTCGAGCCGGTCACCGCCACCACCCGCGGCGGGCAGTCGAACCCCGCCCAGCGCCCCGAGGAGAGGGCGCGAAAGAACAGGCCGATGTCGTTGTCCACCGGCACGCCGGCCGCCCAGGCGGCACGCACCGCCGGGTGCGGCGCCGGATAGAGATGGGCGATGCCCGGCGACAGGATCAGCGCGGCGTGGCCCTCCAGGGCGCCGGGGCGCGCGGGATCGGCGATCTCCAGGCCCTCCCGGGCCCCGACCTCGCGCGCCGCCGGGCGATCGTCCCAGCACGACACCCGGGCCCCGCCGGCCGCAAGCGCGCGCGCCGCGCTCAGCCCGCTGCGCCCCAGCCCCAGCACCGTTACCGGCCGGTCCCGGTATTCGGAGACCACGATCATGGCCTCAGCGCACCTTCAGCGTCGCCAGCCCGATCAGCGCCAGGATCAGCGAGATGATCCAGAAGCGGATCACGATCTGCGGCTCTTTCCAGCCGAGCTGTTCGAAATGGTGGTGGATCGGGGCCATCAGGAACACCCGCTTGCCGGTCTTCTTGTAATAGAGCACCTGGATGATCACGCTCAGCGCCTCGACCACGAACAGCCCGCCGATGATCGCCAGCACGATCTCGTGCTTGGTGGCCACCGCGATCGCCCCCAGCGCGCCGCCCAGCGCCAGGCTGCCGGTGTCGCCCATGAACACCGCCGCCGGGGGCGCGTTGTACCACAAGAACCCCAGCCCGCCGCCGATCAGCCCGGCCACGAACACCAGCAACTCGCCGGTGCCGGGCACGTATTGCACGCCCAGATATTCGGAAAAGTCGATGCGCCCCACCGCATAGGCGATCACCCCCAGCGCCCCGGCGGCGATCATCGAGGGCATGATCGCCAGCCCGTCCAGACCGTCAGTCAGGTTCACCGCATTGGCCGCGCCGGCGATCACGATCATGGCGAAGGGGATGAAAAGGATGCCCAGGTTGATCAGCACGTCCTTGAGCACCGGCACCGACAGGTGATAGGCCAGCCCGGCCGGGTGATAGGCCGCCGCCCACCAGGCGGCGATGCCGGCAATGACCAGTTCGACGCCAAAGCGCAGCCTGCCGGAAACACCGGCCGCGGAATTGCGCGAAACCTTCTGATAGTCGTCGCTGAAGCCGATCAGCCCGAAGCTGACGGTGACAAACAGCACCAGCCAGACGAAGGGGTTGTCCACCCGCGCCCAGAGCAGCGTCGAAACCAGGATCGCCCCCAGGATCAGCGCCCCGCCCATGGTCGGGGTGCCGGCCTTTTCCAGGATATGGCTTTGCGGGCCGTCCTCGCGGATCGGCTGGCCCCGGCCCTGGCGGCGGCGCAGCAGGTTGATCAGCGGACGCCCGAAGATGAAGCCGAACAGCAGCGCGGTGAAGAACGCCCCGCCGGCGCGAAAGGTAATGTAGCGAAACAGGTTGAAAATGTCGCCGCCATCCGAAAGCCCGGTCAGCCAGTAAAGCATGCGCTACGTTCCTCGTCCGTCCTGTTGTCCGTCCTGCCCCAGCGATCGGCCCAGCTTTCTGATGGCATCGACCGCAAGGCTGATCCTGCTGCCCTTCGATCCCTTCACCAGGATCGTGTCCCCGGCGTCTACAAGACTATGGGCACGGGCTGCAAGCGTCTCGGCGGTCTCGTGCCAGGTTCCGCGCCGGGCCTCGGGCAGGGCCTGGTGAAAGGCCCGCATCAGCGGTCCGACGCAATGCACCACGTCCACGCGCGCCAGCGCCGGGTGCCGGGCCATCTCGCGATGCATGGCGCGCGCGTCCTCGCCCAGTTCCAGCATGTCGCCCAGAATCGCGACCCGCCGTCCGCCAGCGGCGGTGGCCGGACTGGCGGCCAGCAGATCGAGGGCAGCGGCCAGCGAGGCCGGGTTGGCGTTGTAGGCATCGTCGATCAGGGTCACGCGCCTGTCGGGTTCGACCGCATCCAGCACCACGGTTTCGAGCGTGCCGCGCCCGGCCGGCGGCGTCCAGCGGCCAAGATCGCCAAGTGCGGTGGCGAAATCGGCGCCAAGTGCATCGACCACCGCCAGGGCCCCGAGCGCATTCATCGCGAAATGGGCGCCGGCCGTGGCCAGCTTGAACAGGAAGGCGTCCGCGCCCCGGCGCGCCTCGACCACGGTCGCGCCCGCACGCAGGCGCAGCCTCTCGAGCCGATACTCCAACCCTTCGCCCCGGCCGAAGCGCGTGATCCGCGCCCCGACCCCGGTCGCGGCCGCCGCCGCCTCCAGCACGGCACTGACCTCCAGGTCACCGTTGATCACCGCCGTCCCGCCCGGCTCCAGCCCCGCGAAGAGCGCCGCCTTTTCGCCGGCAATCGCCCGCAGGCCGTCGAAGGCGTGCAGATGCGCCGCCGCGACAGTGGTGATCAGGCCCACATGCGGGCGGGCCAGCCGCGCAAGGGGCGCGATTTCGCCCGGATGGTTCATGCCGATCTCGACGATGGCGAAATCCGCATCCGCCGGCAGGCGCGCAAGCGTCAGCGGCACGCCCCAATGGTTGTTGAAGCTTCCCTCGGCCGCGTGCACCCGGCCCTGCCCCGACAGCAGCAGCCCCAGCATGTCCTTGGTCGATGTCTTCCCGACCGAGCCGGTAACCGCCACCACCCGCGCGCCGGTGCGCGCGCGCGCGTCGCGCCCGAGCGCGCCAAGCCCGGCCAGCACGTCGTCAACGAAAACCAGCGGCGCGTCGCGTCCGACTCCCTGCGGATGGCGCGATACCAGCGCCCCCGCCGCCCCTTTCGACAGGGCCTCGGCGACGAAGTCGTGACCGTCGCGACGGTCGGTCAGGGCCACGAACAGATCGCCCGGGCGCAGGCTGCGGGTGTCGATGGACACGCCCTCTGCCCGCCAGTCGCCGATCGCCCTGCCGCCGGTTGCGGCCGCGATCCGGTGCGCTGTCCACAGCGCGCTCAAGGCGCGTGCCCGTCAAGCGCCGCCACCGCCACGCTGGCCTGTTCGGCATCGTCGAAGGGGAACACGTCGTCGCCCACGATCTGCCCGCTTTCGTGCCCCTTGCCCGCGATCAGCAGCGCATCGCCCGGCTGCAGCGCATCCACCGCGCGCAGGATCGCCTCGGCCCGGTCCGCGATTTCCGTCGCCTCGGGGCAGCCTTCCATCACCATGGCACGGATGGCGGCCGGGTCTTCGCTGCGCGGGTTGTCGTCGGTGACAAACACCACATCCGCCCCGCGCGCCGCCGCCCGGCCCATCAGCGCCCGCTTGCCCCGGTCGCGGTCGCCGCCCGCCCCGATCACCGCGATCAGCCGCCCCATCACATGCGGGCGCAGCGCCGCAAGCGCGGTTTCCAGCGCGCCCGGCGTATGGGCATAATCCACGAAGATCGCAGCCCCGCTGTCGCGCGTCGCCGCCAGCTGCATGCGCCCGCGCACGGTCTTCAGCCCCGGGAACCGGGCGAAAACCTGCCCCGGTTCGGCGCCGCAGGCAATCGCCAGCCCGGCAGCGACGGCCACGTTCTCGGCCTGGAAGCCGCCGATCAGCCCGAGACGGGCAAGCTCGACCCGCCCGCGCCACTCGAACCGGAAATCCTGCCCCCCGGCATCGAAGCGCTGGCCCAGGATGCGCAGATCGGCCCCCGCAGCGCGCCCCACCGCGATCACCGGCTGGCCGCGCGCGCGCGCCTTTTCGGCGACCTGGGCGCCGCGCAGATCGTCGATATTGGCAACCACCGGAGCGTCGGCGGGCAGCACACGGGAAAAAAGCGCCTCCTTGGCGGCGAAATAGGCGTCGAAATCGGCGTGGTAGTCCAGGTGATCCTGCGAAAAGCTGGTAAAGCCGGCCGCCGCCAGGCGCACCCCGTCAAGGCGGCGCTGCACCAGGCCGTGGGACGAGGCTTCCATCGCCGCATGGCCGACCCCGGCGCGCGCTGCCTCGGCCAGGAGGCGGTGCAGCGTGATGGCATCGGGCGTGGTATGGGCAAGCGGGGCCTCGAAGGCGCCGCGGATGCCGGTGGTGCCCAGACTGATCGCCTCCAGCCCCAGCCCGGTCCAGATCTGGCGCAGGAAACTGGCCACCGAGGTCTTGCCGTTGGTGCCGGTGACGGCGGCCACGGTTTCGGGCTGGACCTCGAACCAGAGCGCGGCGGCGAAAGCCAGCGCCTGCGCCGCGTCCTCGGCCAGAACCAGCGCCGCGTCGGATGCGGCCAGTTCGCGTTGTGCAATGCGCGCGCCCTCGCGGTCGGTCAGGATCGCCGCCGCCCCCATGCGCAGGGCAAAGCGGATGAACGCGCCGCCATGGACCCGGCTGCCGGGAAGCGCGGCGAACAGGTTGCCCGGTCTGACCTTGCGGCTGTCCAGGGCCAGGCCGCTGATCTGCGCCTCGCGGCCGTCCTTCGCGGTCAGGCCGAGCGCTGCCAGCGATTTCGTCCTTGCCGGATCTGCCATCGCATCCACCTTTCGCCCGGATCAGTACGAGGTGAGTGTTACCCCATCCGTCGCCGAGGATTCAATCGTCGGGCGCAGCCCCAGGAGCGGCGCGATGCGGGCGATCATCTCGGCGGCGACCGGCACCGCCGTCCAGCCCGCGGTGCGCCGGATCTCGCCAAGCGCGCGGACCTCCGGCTCGTCCAGGGTCACGATCAGCACATACCGCGGATCGTTGATCGGAAAGGCGCTGGCAAAGGTCGCGATCACCCTGTCATTGTAATAGCCGCCGCTCTTGCGCGGCTTGTCCGCCGTTCCGGTCTTGCCGCCCACGGGATACCCCGGCACGTTGCCCAGCCTGGCCGTGCCGCGCACCACCACCTGGCGCAGGATATCGGCCACCTGGCGCGAGGTCTCGGGCGAAACCACCCGTGGCCCCGGCACCGCGCCGCTCTGGCGCAGGAGCGTCGGGCGCACGCGCGTGCCGCC
>JALSRF010000509.1 GCA_026984895.1 Paracoccaceae bacterium | reverse complement strand
CGAGCGCCAGCGCCGAAAGCGGGGTTTCGGCGGCCGGACGGGCGACGAAGGTGCAGCCCGCCGCCAGCGCCGGGCCGGCCTTGCGGGTGATCATCGCGTTCGGGAAGTTCCACGGCGTGATCGAGGCAGCCACGCCGATCGGCTGCCTGATCACGGTGATGCGCTTGTCGCGCAGATGGCCGGGGATGGTTTCGCCGTAGACGCGCTTGGCCTCTTCGGCGAACCACTCGATGAAGGACGCGCCATAGAGCACCTCGCCGCGCGCCTCGGGAAACGGCTTGCCCATCTCGGCGGTCAGGATGCGCCCCAGATCGTCGGCGTTTTCCACCATCAGGTCGAACCACTTGCGCAGCACCGCGGCGCGTTCCTTGCCGGTCCACTGCGCCCAGTCCTTTTGTGCCGTATAGGCGGCATCGATGGCGCGGGCTGTTTCGGCGCGGGTCAGGTCGGCCACCTGCGCGATTACGTCGCCGCGCGCCGGGTTGGTCACGGCAAAGGTGGCGCCGTCATCGGCATCGGCCCAGTCGCCGGCGAGGTAGGCCCGGGTTGCGAGCAGCGACGCATCGTTCAGCAGGGCGGAAAGGTTGGTGGCGATGTCGGGCATTGTCGGTCTCCCTTGCGAACTTGTCCATGCAGGGCATCGCACGGGCGAATTGCCTTGTCCACACCTGCCGGTTTGCCGGCGGACGGGTTACCGCCGCGGCCTGCCCCGCCAACTGGAAAGCCATGCGCTGAAGCGTCCCCAGATGCCCTTTGCCCGGTCGCGCGCGGCATCGGCTGCCTCATCCACGTCTTCAAGCATCGGGTCCACCATGCGTTCGCGGAACTGCAGCCACATGCGCCGCGCCATCAGCAGCAGGAACGCGACCATGATGAAAAAGAAGATGTTGAACCACGGGATGATGCGCACATCCGGCCCCGAGACCGGTTTGACCGCCACGGCATTGGGATAGATGGTCAGGAATTCGTTGCGCCAGCCGTAATGTGTGATCGAAACCCATTGCGGGTTGTCCTTGGTCGAGACCAGATCGCGCGCTTCGGCCTGCAGGTTGGAGCTGTCCAGCTTGAAATAGGGTGGCCAGCCCCAGCCGGTGTCCTCGTTCCGGTAGACCATCGGCTTTCCGTTGGGATAGAACGCCTCGATGAAGCGCACGTCGCGATTGTGGCTGCTGGCGGTGCCCACGTCCGGCGCGGCCCAGAAGATGGAGTTGCCGCCGAAATCCACCCGCCGCACCTCGGTATTGGTGATGCGCACGATGTCGTGCTGGGGAAGCGTGTAGTGCAGGAAGGCAAAGACCAGAACCGCGAAAACGGTCCAGAAAGTCCATTTTACATAGCGCATATGGGCCTCACATGAAGTTCATGACATAGAGCAGGCCGATGATTGCGGCCAGCGGGATGATGTAGACAAGCACGATCAGCTTGCGGCGCAGGCTGCCCTGATATTCGATCATGCCCTTTTCGATAAAGTCCTCGCGGCTGCCCTGTTTCGGGCCTTCGTCCCATTCCTTTTCAAGCTCCTCGCGCCGGACCGATCGCGAATAGACCGAGACCAGAACATAGACGACCGAAAGCCCGAGAAAGCCGAACACCGCCAGTCTGAGAATGCCGATCATCGGGGCTCTCCCCGGCCGGACCAGGGGCCGGCATAGGGCCTGCCATGCCCGCCCCTGCGGCTTTTGCGCGTTTCATCATGCGCGCGCAATACCGCGCCCCAGGGGCCGACGATATCGATCGCGCGCCCGGAGGCGGTCGGATCGGGCTGCCGTTCTGACGGGTTTTCCATGGGCTCCTCGCCGCCGAAAAGGGCCTCGCGCGTGCCGGCCTTGTCCACCTGATACTCGCGCAGGAGAAACGACACCACATATTGTTTCTTCTGCTCCGGCCAGGAGCGATAGAGTTCGTAGAACAGCTGTTTGTGGCAGATGAAAAGCTGGCGCACGTCAAGCGGGCTGAGTTCGCTCAGCAACTGGTTGACAAGGTCGCGATGCGGCCCCGGGCGGGCGCGAAGCGTATAGAAATAGGCCGGATGCTCGGAGGTGATGCGCGGCCAGTCGCCCTGCGAGGTGACCCAGCGCCGGAGCGCCGCCAGGGCCTGAAACTCGGCCGGCAGCCTGTCGCCCAGAACCCGGGCAAGCTTGCGCAGGTCGCGCCGGCTCGACCCTCCCGGATCGAGCCCCAGTTCGCTGGCCCTGGCCACGAGGATGAAATCCATTTTCTGGCCCAGGATGGCCGCCGCATCCACATGCCGGGCGCGCACGATCGGTTCCACCAGATCGTTGCGTTGCAGAAACCGGGCGACGCGGTTGCGGTCGTTCAGCGCGAACTGGCGGGCAATCGGCAGTTTGCCGGGGATCCGGTCCGGGGTCACGCAAATGGCGGCAGGGTGTTCGAGGCTGCGAAAGACATAGAGCCCGCCGAAATGCGAGGTCCAGAAATCCCGGTGCGCGACACGCAGCGGCTGCAGGTGCACCGGGTTCGATGCGATATTGCCGGTTTCGCCGGCCAGTTCGATCATTTCGCCGATCAGCGCATCGTCCCACCAGGCGTCCTCGACGGTGCGAAAACGCTCGATCAGCCCGGTCAGTCTTTCGGCCTGTGCCACCATGTTGCCGGTGGTGTCGGCTTCGACCACGATTTCGCGGATATCGAACAGCCGGGCGGGCGAGGACAGGTCGAAAACCGAATTGGCCAGTTCTCCGGCCACCCCATCGCGTGCGGTCAGCGCGAACAGCGCATCCTCGTTTTCCTCGATGAAGCGGCGCAGGATCGGGCGCGAGGTGGAAAACTTGGCGTTCAGCAGCGGCGCGGTCTTTTGCGCCGTGCTCAGCAGGATGAACTGCCGGTTGCAGCCGTTCGGGTTGAGGTAGAGGTCATCGCCGAGCTCGTCGCCGATTTCGGGGCTGTAGCCGGAAATGTCGATGTGAAAATCGCTCAGCCCCGTGGTCCGGCCGGCAAGCGATTTCAGGGCGCGATTGTAGCGTTCGACCAGGGCCGGGCTGTCCACGGGCAGCAGGTTGCCGAACATGAGGCCGGTTTCGATCAGACGTTTCATGCATCCCCCTTGTTGGCAATGGCTTCGCCGCGCCGCCGCTCCACGCCCTGGGCGAGGACATACCAGACCAGCGCCAGCACCGGTGCCCAGAACAGCGCCGCCCTGAGCGACAGGCCGAAGAAGAAAGACAGCAGGCCAACGGCGTCGCCGGCCAGCGCGCGTGCGACCGGTGCGCCTTCTAGGGCATAGAGCAGGGCGAAAATCCCGGCCCCCAGCGCGATCAGCAGCAGCGCCGTCAGCGCCACCGCCATCGCCAGGCGCGCCTGCGAAAGCGTCCGCCCGGCCAGCAGCCGCGGCAGCCAGGCCGCGCCCGCCGCCAGCAGCGCAACCGGCACGCCGGTATTGGCCAGCCCGATGGGTTGCGATGCCATCATCCGTCTTTCTCCGCCAGGTAGCGCCGCCTGGCTTCTTCCATCCGCCGCATCTCGCGCACCGCGTCGGCAATCGCGGCTTCGTCGGACTTGTCGGCATAGCGAAACTCGCTGTCGGCGTAGCGGTTGATCTCCTGGATCACCATCTCCACCGTGATCGGCCTGGCCATCTCGCGGATCATCCCCAGTTTTTCGTCATAGGGTCTGAACAGGAACAGGTCGGGCTCTTCCATCCACTCGTCCGGCAGTTCGAAATCCATCGCCCGCACCTTCACCGCATCGGTGATGTTCTTGATCGCGCGCCCGGTAAAGCGCGCGTCCCTTTCCTGGATGGCCTTCAGATAGGCCCCGAGCCTGGCAATGGTGTCCAGCTTGCCGACCTCCTTGCCGACCTTTTCCCAGATGCGCAGCAACTCTTCCTCATGGGGCTTGTTGTAGCTTGCAAAGGACTTCGCCACGGCCTTCCTGATCTCCTGGCTGGCGAACAGCTCATGGTCGCCCACGGGAATGTCGTGGTTCTTGCCCAGCAGCAGATGCAGGATGTCGGTATAATCCTCGACCGTCTGCGGCCCGTTCACCAGGAATCGCGCCCCGGCGCGCTGGCGCAGCGCGTCATCGACGTTTTCCGGGTAGTTGGAAAACATCCCGAAGGTGCAGTTGCCGCGCACCACCGTGTTGGCGCCGGAAAACGCCTCCATCAGCACCGCCGTCACTTCCTGTTGACCGGCGCTGGACTGCCGGTCGCCGCGCTTGCCGGCCACCTGGTCGATATCGTCCACCGTGCCGAAGCCGATCACGTTCGGGTCCATCACGCTGTCGATGAAGGCGCGCGCGTTCTGGCCCGACTTGCCCTGGTAGCTGTCGATCTGGTCGATCGAGAAGTTCTGATAGCGGAACGGATAGCCGGCGATCTTGCAATAGTCGTTGATCATCCCGGCCATCATGCGGATCAGAAGCGTCTTGCCGGTGCCCGGCAGCCCGTCGCCCATGAAGGTGAAGATGAAGCCGCCCAGTTCGGCAAACGGGTTCAGCCTGCGCTCGAAATCATAGGCCATCAGCATCTTGGCCAGCTTCATCGCCTGGTATTTGGCGATGTGGTTGCCGACGACCTCGTTGGGTTTCTTGAACTCCATGATCAGCGAGGTGCTCTTCACGCGCAGCGCCGGCGTGAACCCCGCAATCGTCAGATCGTCGGCCTCCACATGGTAGCGCGCCTGCGCAAACGGGCCGGTGCGCGGCGCATTCTGCGCCCTGAGCGCCGCCTTTTCCATGAGCTGCTCGGCAAAGGCCTGAATGGTTGCAACCATGCGCGCTTCGTCGCTGGCAAAGGCCGCCAGGTCCTGATCAAGCTCCCACAAGGCGCCATGCAGCGCCAGTTGCGCATTGTCGCTCAGCACTTCCTCGACCGAGCCGATCTCGACCGAAACCTCGCCCACGCTCGACGCCAGCAGGAACCCGGTGGCATTGGCAAAGGTGAACAGCACCGCGAGGGCTTCGGCTTCCAGAAGCTCGGAAAAC
>JALSRF010000508.1 GCA_026984895.1 Paracoccaceae bacterium | reverse complement strand
AGTCCCTTGTAGATCCACGCCTCCCACGAGGCTGCGAAAACAAGCGGCGGCACAATTGCGATCAGCGCCGAAACCAGCATGACGCCGGGGGTGTAGGAGCGGCTGAATTCGTCGATGAAACGGGCCACGCGCGCTTTCGAGGCCTCGGCCTCTTCCACCATGTGCTGGATACGCGCGATCGTGTTGTCGGCGGCCTCCCGGCTCACCTTCACGCGCAGCACCGAATCGGCATTGATCGAGCCGGCGAACACCTCGGCCCCGGCCGCTTTGTGGACCGGCACCGATTCGCCGGTGATGAGCGCTTCGTCCAGCGCGCCCTCGCCCTGCACGATCACGCCGTCGGCGGGCACGCGCCCACCCGGGCGCACCTCGATAACGTCGCTAACCCGAAGCCGGTTCGCCGGCACTTCTCGGGTGGTGCCGTCGGCCACCAGGAATGCCGTGCGCGGCACCAGCCGGGACAGCGCCTGCACCGAGCTGCGCGCCCGGGCGGCGGCCGTGCGCTCCAGCAGTTCGCCGATCAGGAACAGGAAGACCACCACCGCCGCCTCGGCCTCCTGGCCAATCCAGATGGCGCCGAAAACGGCAACGACCACAAGCGTTTCGATGGTAAACGGCTGCCCGGCGAGCGCCGACATCACCGCCTTTCTCGCCAGCGGCGCAAGCGCCACCAGAGCGGCCAGCGCAAAAGCCGGGCCCGACAGGCCGGGAAGCGCCAGAGACAGACCCGCGGCCAGCGCAAGCACCCCGCCCGACAGGATCGCCAGGCGCCCTTTTGCGGTCTGCCACCAGGCCGCTTCGGGTGCCGCGCCGGCGGCGCTGTTGCCGGGTGTTTCCTGCACGCCGTAGCCCAGTTTCTCGATGGTTCGCTTCACCTTGCGCACGGTGCTTTCGTCCACGCCGTCGTCCAGCGTCAGTTTCCGGCTGCCGTAGTTCAGGCTGACCTGCCCGACACCGGGCAGGCGACACACCGCGCCTTCGATCTTGCTGGCGCAACTCGGACAATCCATGCCCTCGATCGTCAGTGTCCTTGCCTCGCCCATGGGTTTTCCTCGTTCAGCGGGCGGCGCGGCGCAAGGGCCGAAGCCGCGGCGGCATCGGGGGCGCGGCGCCGTGGCGCAAGGGCGCCGCTACCCGCAGGTTGCCACCACGTCGTACATCACCGGTTCGAAGCTCTTGCATATCTCGTTGATCCTGCGGTTGCGCTCGCGCATTTCGTCGGTGCGCAGCATGGCCTGGAAATCCTCGCGGCGCTGCCACTGCGAATAGCTGGCGATACGGGTCTGGGCATCGTTGATGTGGATGGCAGAACCGATGAACCCCGGCTGTCTGCTGATCACCGCGTCATGGGCATCGCGCAGAAGGTCCAGCAGGTCCTGCGCGGTTCCGGGCGTGACTTCGAAAGTGGTGATGACGGTCTGGTAGTTTCCGCCGGAAACGATTTTCGGCATGGGGTCCTCCTGCGACACTGGGCCGAGTTTAACACCGCCGCCCGCCCAAAGGGCAAGCCCCGATCCCCGGCGCAAGATCGGGCCTGTGCAGCGCCGCCGCCGGCGGTTAGACTGGCGCATGAATTTGACTGGCGCATGAACATGAAAAAGGATCCGTTCCAGCCCTGCAACGACGAAGCCCGCGCCCAGGCGCAGGGCCTGCTGCGCGACGCGCGCACCGCCGCGCTCGGGGTTGTCCTGCCCGAAACCGGCGCGCCCCATGTATCGCGCATCGCCCTGGCGCCGGGGCCGGACGGCCGGCCGCTGTCGCTGATTTCGGACCTTTCGCTGCACAGCCGGCCGTTGCGAGAAAACCCGCGCTGCGCGCTGCTGGTGGGAGAGCCGCCCGCCCGGGGCGACGCGATGGCCTTCGCCCGCCTCAGCCTTGCCGCGCGCGCCGCCTTCCTGGACGAGGACGAAAAGGCCGCCCTGCGCGCGCCCTATCTGACAGCGCATCCGAAGGCCCGGCTCTATTTCGACTTTGCCGACATGCGCCTTGTGCGCTTCCGTCTGGAGGGCGCCGCGCTCAACGGCGGCTTTGGCAGGGCCTTCAGGCTGAGCGCGGACGATCTGGTTCCGCACGCGCGCGGCGCCTCATCCCCTTCGTGAAGGCCCGCCCTTGCCCCGGGAAAACACCGTCGCCCGTCCCCGTCCGCCGCAGCATGCCGCCTGCCGTCCGTCGCCGCCCGTCTTTGCCCCTGCCGGCACCCGCCGCCATGAAAAACCGGGGCACAAGGCCCCGGTTCATCCCCTCCATGCGACACCCCACCCTCAGAACGGGTTGTCCATCCGAGTTGTCACCACCACGCGCCCCTTGCAGGGCTGCGGCCAGGTCAGTTGCACCAGGTTCTGGTTCGCGCCGTGGTTCACCGTCGCATAGGGCTGGGCGAACACCGGCGCGGCGCTGGCGTCGGTAATCGCGCCTTCGGCCACGATCGAGGTGACGTTGCGCGACCAGCCCCCGAACGGCAGGTAGCCGCTCGGGTCCAGCGTCCAGGTTGCGGCATCGGCGGTCTGCACGAACTCCAGCGTGACCGGATTGATCGTGTTCTGGGTGACCGCGTTGAACGTGTTGCCCGCGAAAACCACATTGCGCGAACGCCCGAAATCCAGCCCGGCGATGGAACTGTCAACCTCTTCGATCCGGTCGATATTGCCGCTGACCGCCTTGAAGGTATTGCCGGTCACCGACAGGCCCTGGATGAAATGTCCGGTGCCGAACGGCTTGATCACGATCCAGCGGAACCAGCTGGCCACGTCCGAAGCGGTGAAGATGTTGCCGGTGACGGTCATCCCGCCAAAGGAATACTCCACCCCGAAATCCGGCGTTGCGTCATGTTCATTGGTCCACTCGATGAAACAGTTGTCGATGTAGTTTCCGGTGATCACCGATTTCACGTTCGGCTGGGTAAACACCATCCCGCCCAGGCGCGGCGCATCCACCAGGTTGTCGCCCTGGAACCAGTGGTTGCCCACGATCAGGTGCCCGTTTCCGAACAGAACGCCGGTGTGGCGGAAGCGCTCGAACCGGCTTTCGCGGATCTTGGCATCATTGGCATTGACGTTGAAGGCGATGGATGTGCGCGCCGTGGCTGCCACCGCCTGTTCGGATGAAACGAAGTGACAGCGGTCGATCTGCAGGTCCTGACAGCCGATGCCATGGCTGGTGATGCCGCGATTGGCGGGCTTGGTCACGAAACTGTCCTTCAGATGAAAGGTCTGCCCGTTTGGCGCCAGCAGGATGCCGCTGGCATTGCCGGCACACTGAAGTTCCACATCGGTGATGGTGAACTTCGACAGCTTGGTGAAGCCGGAAAAATCCAGAATGTACTTGAACCGGGTAAACGTGTAGCTCTGGCTTGCCGCCGCGCCATGGAGAGGCTGGCTCAGCGTCACCGTGCCCGCGCCCACGTTCTTGTCGGTCACATAGACCTCGCGCCCGACACCGGCACCGGTGACCAGCGCGCCGACATCGATATTGGCAACATTGGCAACATTGCTGAGCGTCTTCGGGCTGGCCGGGTTGTAGCTGGCCTGCGAGGTGGCCACCGTCGGCGTCCAGTTGGCCGAGGCCAGCGCGTTGAACTGGCCGTTGCGGATCACCCGGCGCACCTCGAAGGTGGTCTTGGTGCCCTCCGCCGCCTGCATGTCGATCGGCCCGTCCAGCTCGATGCGCCAGCCATCCATGTCAAGCGATTCGTGATCGGAAAAGTTCAGCAGCGCCTGAAACGCCTTCCTGAAACCCAGCGCCTCGTCGCCGAAGGCCTCAATATAGGGGGTCAGCGAAAAGTTTCCCATCAGCACCAGGCGCTTGTCGGCGGGCATCGTCACCGTGCCTTCGAAGCGCACCGGACTGCTCATCGAAACGTTGGACGCCAGGTGATAGGTGCCCGCCGATACCAGGACCTCGCGCCCGGCGGCGGCGGCATCGGCGGCAAGAAAGGCCGCGGCATCGTCGCTGACCCCGTCGCCCCGGGCGCCGTAGTCGCGCACATCCACCCAGTCCATCATGTTGCGCAGAAACGCGCTGGTGATGTCTTCGATCACGATGTCGTCGATGCGCACCAGGCCGCCGGTAGAGCCGGTGAAGTCCAGACCGAAATGCCCGTAGACCGGCACCGTCCCCCAGACCATGTCCACGCCCCCGCGCAGGCCCGAGCCGACAATGGCGCTCACCTCGACAACCTCGCCATAGGCCGTCAGGGAAACGCTCGGCCCCACTTCGGTCAACCCGTTCACATGGGCGTTGGAGCCGTCCCCGGCCCAGGCGGCCACGCGCACCGACGGCAGGTTGCCGCTGATCGCCTTCACCCTGGCGGTGATGCGAAGGTAACAGCCGGGCTGCAGCGGCGTCTGCCCCATGTAGCGCAGTTTCTGCGGGCTGTTCGATACGAGAAGTTCCAGGCAGCCGCCAAAGTCCTGATCTGCGGCCACCAGCGTTGCATTGGGGTCCAGATCGTATGTTGCAGAGCCCGGCGTTCCGTCTCCGCTCGACCACACGTCCAGCCCGTTCGCGAACTCCGGCGGCATGAAAACCAACCCGTCTGTGATCGCCTTGTTCATCCGAACCCCTTTCAATTCCGCTGCCAGCGGCGCCCCGCACGGCACGGCGCAGGCAATTCTTTCCTCGATGCGACAGAAACCCGGTTCACGCCCGGAAACGGCGAATAGGGATAGATCGCCCCTGTTAAACCGCGATTAACCATGCGAACGCTCGTCGCTGTTGACCGCCGGCGGGCCGGGCGGGCATCATTGCCGCGGCGCAAGACAGGAAAGCGGGACGAGATGCTGGAATTTCTGAAAATCGTTCATTTCTTCGGGGTTGTCATGGGGCTGGGTGGCGGCATGGCCAATGCGATGGCGGCGAAACGTCTGGCCGCTGTCCCGCCCGAAGCCCTGCCCGCCATCCGCAGCTTTCGCGAGGCGCTTGGCGGGCTCTCGACACTGGGGCTTGTCCTGCTCTGGCTCAGCGGCATCGCGATGGTTGCGGGCTGGCACGGGCCGGCCTTGTTCGCGCAGCCACTGTTTTCGCTCAAGATCGGCGCCGTGATCGTGCTCAGCGCAATTTCGCTGGCGTCAAATCTGACGATTCGCCAGGCCAGAAAGACAGGCACCAAGCCGAGCGCGCAGCACATGAGACGGCTTCTGATGGGCAGCCTGGTCTTTGCAACGCTGGCGCTGGTTCTCGCGGTAATCAATTTCAGCTGACCCGCCGCGGGCGAAGGTTGCAGCGACGGATGCGGCGACGGTGCAGCGCCAGTGCGCCTCACCCCGCCTGGCGGCCCGAGGGCCTGGCGCTCCGGCGCTCTGACGGTCTCAGCCCGCCAGCTCGCCGGCCAGTGCGCTTTCGATCAGGGTCACGGTTTCCTCGATGCCGTATAGCGCGACAAACCCGCCAAACCGCGGGCCCTGGCTGGCACCCAGAAGCACCTCGTAAAGCGCCCTGAACCAGTCGCGCAGCGGTTCGAACCCGTGGTCCTTGCCGACCGCGAATACCAGCGATTGCAACGCCTCGGCGTCGAGCCCGCCGTCCCAGGCCTTCAGCCGGTCGCGCAGGTCTTCCAGCGCGGCGCGTTCGCGTTCGTCGGGCAGGCGGAACAGGCGCTGCGGCTTCACGAAATCGTTGAAATAGCGCACCGCATATTCCGCGGCCCGGTCCAGATCGGGATGCGTCTCGGGGCTGGCCTCGGGGGCGTAGCGCCGGATGAAGCCCCACAGCCTGTCCTTGTCCTCGGCCGCCGACACGGCCGCAAGGTTGAGCAGCATGGCAAACGGCACCACCAGCGTGCTTGCCGGCACATCGTGGCCGTGAATATGGAACACCGGGTTGTTCAGCCGCGCCGGCGCATCCTGGCCCGCGTAGGCGCGCAACTGCTGGTGATACTCGTCCACCGCTTTCGGGATCACGTCGAAATACAGCCGCTTGGCGGTCTGCGGCTTCTGATACATGAAATAGGACAGGCTTTCGGAACTGGCGTATTTCAGCCAGTCGTCAATCGCGATACCGTTGCCCGACGACTTGGAAATCTTCTGGCCGTTTTCGTC
>JALSRF010000507.1 GCA_026984895.1 Paracoccaceae bacterium | reverse complement strand
GAAACTTGCCAGGTGCAGCACCGGGCCGAAAACCTCGTGCGCGATCTCGCCGATGCCGCCGACGCGGATCACCGCCGGCCCCAGGAAATGACCGCGCGACGGGGCAGCGATCTGCTTCAGCAGCCGGCCCTCGGCGCGCGCGCGCTCGATATGGCGGGCGATCGAGGCGCGTGCCTTCGCATCGATGATCGGGCCGACATCCGTTTCGACGTCCCAGGGATCGCCCAGCAAGAGCTGGTCCATCGCCCCGAACAGCATTTCCAGAAACCCCGGCGCCACATCCGCCTGCACATAGAGCACGCGCAGCGCCGAACAGCGCTGTCCGGCCGAGCGGAACGCCGAGCTCACCACATCGCGAACCGCCTGTTCCGGCAACGCCGTGCTGTCCACGATCATGGCGTTGATGCCGCCGGTCTCGGCAACAAGCGGGGCGTCGGGCGGGGCGCCGTCGGCCATCGCCCGGTTGATCGCCTGTGCGGTGGCGGTGGACCCGGTAAAGCAGACGCCGTCGATCCCGGATGCGGCGGTCATTGCCGGGCCAATCAGCCCCCCCTGCCCCGGCAGGAACTGCAGCGCCTCCCGGGGCACCCCGGCCTCGTGCAGCAGACGCACCGCCAGGTGGGCCACAAGCGGCGTCGCCTCGGCCGGTTTTGCCAGCACGCCATTGCCCGCCGCCAGCGCCGCCGCGACCTGCCCGGTGAAAATCGCGATCGGGAAATTCCACGGCGAGATGCAGGCAACCTCGCCCAGCGGCGCGGCCCCGGCAAGCCGGCCGGCCTCTTCGCCATAATAAAGGAGGAAATCCACCGCCTCGCGCAGTTCGGCCACCGCATCCTCGACAGTCTTGCCCGCCTCGCGCGCAAGCAGGGCGCAGATTTCGCCGGCGTTCGCCTCGAACAGCGCCGCCGCGCGGTGAAGCACCTTGCGCCGGGCAACCGGCGACGCCGTCCAGGGGCGCGCCGCGGCAAGGGCAGCACGCACATCGCCCACGCGCGCCAGGCGCACATGCCCGACCACATCCGAAGGCGCGGCCGGGTTGGTCACGGTCACCAGGTCGCCACCGCCCGTGCCGCCGCCCGTGCCGCCGCCCGTGCTCTCGACCCCCGCGCCACCGCCCGTGCCGCCGCCCGCGCCGCCGCCCGTGCCGCCACCCGTGCTCTCGACCCCCGCGCCCTCGGCCCCGGCTTCGCCCTTGCCCTCGGCCCCGGCGACAATCGGACCGATCGTCCATTGCGACCGGCGAAAGGGCGCGCGGGCCGCGTTCAGCCGCTGCACGCTGGGCACGTCGCGCAGATCGACCCCCCGGGAATTGGCCCGCAACGGAAGGAACAGCGCCTCCGGCGGCACGATTTCCGGGTTGAGCGGACTTTCGTGCCGGTCAAGAGCGGTGAACGGATCGGCACAGATCTCTTCGGCGCTCAGCGAATCGGATACCAGCTGGTTCACGAAGGAACTGTTGGCCCCGTTTTCCAGCAGGCGGCGCACGAGATAGGCCAGAAGATCGCGATGCGTGCCCACCGGCGCATAGATCCGGCAACGCGTGCCCTCTTGCGCCAGCACCAGATCGTGCAGCGCCTCGCCCATGCCATGCAGGCGCTGGAACTCGAACCCCGAACGTTCTTGCCCCGCCGCCATTTCCAGGATCGAGGCGACCGTATGCGCATTGTGGGTGGCAAACTGCGGATAGATGCGCCCGGCCATGCCCAGAAGCTTGTGCGCGCAGCACAGATAGGAGACATCGGTCGCCTCCTTGCGTTGAAACACCGGAAAGCCGTCCAGCCCCGCCACCTGGGCCTGCTTGATCTCGCTGTCCCAATAGGCGCCCTTGACCAGCCGCACCATGATCCTGCGATCCAGTTCGCCGGCCAGCGCGTGCACCCAGTCAAGCACCGGACCCGCGCGCTTGCCATAGGCCTGCACCACCACGCCGAAACCGTCCCAGCCGGCCAGCGCCGGATCGCGCAGCACCGCTTCGATCACGTCCAGCGACAGATCCAGGCGGTCGGCCTCTTCCGCGTCGATGTTCAGCCCCATGCCGGCGCGCGCCGCCTGGCGCGCCAGATCCAGCACCCGCGGCGTCAGTTCGGCGATCACACGCGCGCGCCGGATGGCATCATGGCGCGGATGAATCGCCGAAAGCTTGATCGAAATGCCGGGGTTTTCGCGAATGTCGTCCGACGCGCAGCCCGCGGCCAGCGCCGCGATCGCGTCGCGATAGGCCTCAAGGTTCGCATCGGCATCGGCCGCCGTCATCGCCGCCTCGCCCAGCATGTCATAGGAAAAGACATAGCCCCTGTCCTGCTGCCTGCGCGCGCGGCGCATGGCATCTTCGATGGTCTGCCCCAGAACGAACTGGCGCCCCATCTCCTTCATCGCCCGCCCCACGGCGGTGCGGATCACCGGCTCTCCCAGCCGGCGCACCATCCCCCTGAGCGTGGCCGCCAGCCCATGCCCCTGGTCGTCAAGCACCCTGCCCGTCAGCATCAGCGCCCAGGTGGAGGCATTGACCAGCGAGGACGCAGACCTGCCCAGGTGCTCGTTCCAGGCCGAGGGCGCGATCTTGTCCTCGATCAGCGCATCCACGGTGGGGCTGTCCGGCACCCGCAACAACGCTTCGGCCAAGCACATCAGCGAAATGCCTTCCCGCGTGGACAGGCCGTATTCGGCCAGAAAGGCTTCCATCAGACGCGGATGCGGACGCGCCCTCATTTCGCGCACCATCCGCACGGCGCGCGCCCCTGCCCGCGCACGCAACTGCGGCGAAATACGGGCCTGTGCGGCAAGCGCGCCAAGCACCTGCGCATCGCGCGCCAGCCGGTGTTCACGGACGATCTGTCTGAGCCTGTCAAGCCGGCGCATGGCTTCCTCCTGCAGCCCGGACTTCTGCAGCCCGGGGCCGCCACAGCCTAGCAGAAATCAGAAAGGCTTTTTTCCCGAAAATCCTTTCTCAGCAGGAAAAATGATGGTAATTGACGCCGAACAAAAGGCATGGGAACAAGAAATATTGCAAAAATCCGATCCACTTGACCGCTACGACCGGAAAATCATCAAGCTCTTGTGCACGGACGGTCGGCTGCCTGTCACCGAACTGGCCCGCCGCGTCGGCCTTTCGAAAAGCCCGTGCCAGGTGCGGCTGAAACGACTGCGCGACGAAGGCTACATCACCGGGTTTCGCGCCATGATCGACCCGAAGAAACTGCATCTGGAACATGTCGCCTTCGTTGAGGTCAAACTGTCGGACACCTCGGAAAAGGCCCTGTCCGCCTTCAATGCCGCGGTGCGCGAACTGGGCGAAGTGGAACAATGCCACATGATCGCCGGCGCCTTCGACTACCTGCTGAAAATCCGCACCACCGACATCAGGGCCTATCGCGCGGTGCTGGGCGAAAAGGTATCCACCCTGCCCTTCGTCGCCAACACCTCGACACACGTCTCGATGGAAGCGGTCAAGGACACGCTCGGCTGACCGCCCCGCGCGCGCCTTCTTCTGTCGCGAAATATCCTCGGGGGTGAACTGGCCCGCGACGGGCCAGGAGGGGGCGGACAGCCCCCTCGATGCGCCGCGCGAAGAAACCCGCGCGCCTATTCCTCCCAGCCGCTGACCGACTTCACTTCGAGAAACTCCTGCAACCCCCAGAGGCCGCCCTCGCGCCCGTTGCCCGACTGCCGGTATCCGCCAAACGGCGCGCCGGCGCCGCGCCCGGTTCCGTTGATCTCGACCATGCCCGAGCGCAACCGGCGCGCCAGCCGCCGCGCACGCGCCTTGTCGCCGGTCTGCACATAGTTGGTCAGCCCGTAAACCGTATCGTTGGCAATGCGCTCGGCCTCGGCCTCGTCGCCGAATTTCATGATCGACAACACCGGCCCGAAGATTTCCTCGCGCGCAATGGTCATCTCGGGCGTCACGTCGGCAAACACGGTGGGGCGCACGAAATAGCCGCGGTTGCGCCCCTCCGGGCGCCCGGGCCCGCCGGCGACCAGACGCGCCCCCTCGTCGATGCCCTTCTGGATCAGCGCCTGGATCTTGTCGTATTGCTGTTGCGAGACCACCGGCCCGATGTGCCGGCCCGGTTTCATCGCCTCGTCCACGGCGGTGCGTTCGGCCTCGCGCGCGGCCTCGCTCACCGCCGCCTCGTAGCGCGCCGCCTCGACCAGCATCCGGGTCGGGGCGTTGCACGACTGGCCGCTGTTCTGGAAACAGTGGCGAACCCCGCGCACCACCGCCTTGTCGTCGGCATCGGCAAAGATCAGGTTGGCGCCCTTGCCGCCAAGTTCCAGACTCACCCGCTTGATCGTATCCGCCGCCGCCATGGAAATCAGCTTGCCCGCGCGCGACGAGCCGGTAAACGAGATCATGTCGATGCCCGGATGAGCGCTCAGCTGGCTGCCCACGCCCGCGCCGTCGCCATTCACCAGGTTGAACACCCCCGCAGCCCCGCCGCATCCACCATTTCGGCAAACAGAAGCGCCGAAAGCGGCGCGATCTCGGAGGGTTTCAGCACCATGGTGCAGCCCGCGGCGATGGCCGGCGCCACTTTCAGCGCGATCTGGTTCATCGGCCAGTTCCACGGCGTGATCAGAGCGGCAACCCCGACCGGTTCATGCAGGATGCGATCGGTCGGCGCATGGGGCCCCAGCATTTGGTCAAATTCGAAATCCTTCAAGGCCCGGATCGCCCCTTTCAGATGCCAGGTCCCGGCCCCGACCTGGGCGCTGCGGGCCAGGTCGATCGGGGCCCCCATCTCGAGGCTCATGATCTCGGCCATCTCGCCGGAACGCTCCTGATAGGCTTCGAGAAGGCGCGTGAGAACCTGCAGGCGCTCGTCCCTGGACGACCGGCTCCAGCTATCGAAGGCCCGCCCGGCGGCGGCAACGGCGGCGTCGGTATCCGACTGAGTTCCAAGGGAAATGACCCCGACAGGCTCTTCGTTGGACGGGTTGAGCACCTCGAAATCATGCCCCTCGGCCGGCGCCACCCAGGCGCCGTCGATATAGAATCGTCTTTTCTCGATCATGCTGCTTTCCCCGCATTCGCCGCCCCGGCGGGGCGTCCCGTCCATCGGGCCCCGCGCCGCCCGTGCGCTGCCGGCGGCCCAGGCCCGAGGCGCAGGTTGTCGCCTTTGGCGGCGGCCGTCAACGGAAAACGCACCCCGGGCCTGAATTTGATCAAATGAAAGGCGTCAGCCCCGCCCCGTCTCACCCGTGCCGCTTCGCCCGCCTGCCGCCTCGCCCGCCTACCGGGCCGGCGCCAGCCTGGGGCGCACCAGCCACGGGCCGACGCGAAAGGCGAAAATCGCGAAACCGGCAATCCAGGCCAGCCCCGCCGCCTCGATCAGCCCCGCTGCCGGCCAGAGCGCACCGGCACCGCGCAGCAGGGCCGCCGCCGCCAGCAGCACGGTCATTGCCCTGGCGGGCGCATCCGCGCGCAGCGCCCGCCCGGTATGGCCAAGCGAAGCGCGCAGCATCACCGCCATCGTCATGCCGCCGATCGCGCCGATGCCCCACAGGTGCACCGCCGCCTGCGACAGCGCGCCGTCGCCCAGCGCCAGCGCCCCGCCCAGCAGGACGAACCCCAGCGGCACGAACAGGTAGAAGCCGTGCAGCACCGCCAGAAGCGGATTGCCAAGGCAGCGCCGCCCCTGCCAGCGCGCCAGGCGCAGCAGATGGCCAAGCCCCGCCAGCCCCGCCAGCCCCGCCAGCGCCGTCCGCGCGCCGGGCGCCTCCCCCGCGCGCCCCGCAATCCACCCCGCAAGCGCCAGCAGCGACACGGCCACGACCGCCGCATCGAACCGGTTGAACGGCACCGGCATCGGCCCCCGATCCGCCCCCCCCGGGCGCCCCGCCAGCCAGTTGCGGGTGAAACTGGGGATGATCCGCCCGCCGATCAGCATGATCAGCGTCAAGACCGCGCCAAAGCCCAGGCGCACGGCGCCCCCCTGGGGCACCGCCGCCTGCGGGTCGGCCAGAAACCAGAGGTTTGCACCCGCCAGCGCCAACAGCGGCGCCAGCACCTTGAGGTTGCGCCAGTTCCGGCCGGCAA
>JALSRF010000506.1 GCA_026984895.1 Paracoccaceae bacterium | reverse complement strand
ATCGCCACGCCCGAGGACGAGCCGCCGTTGATCATCACCACGCCGTCCTTTTCGATCATCGACTTGGCCGAGGCGCGCGCGGCGTCGGACTTGGTCTGGGTGTCGCCGGTGACGAATTCGACCTTCTTGCCCAGGATGCCGGTGCCGTCCAGCGCCTTGGACGAAAACGTGTTCAGCATGCCGCCATCGCCTTCGCCGTTGAGGTGGGCCACGGCCAGCTGCTGGGCGCGCAATTCGTCCGCGCCCTCGTCGGCATAGGGGCCGGACTGGGGCACGTTGAAGCCCAGCTTGACGGTTGAGCCGCTGGGCTCGTTGGTGAAGCCGTAGGCGGACGAGGTAAAGATCGTCGGCAGCGCGAGACCGGCGCCGGCAACGGCCCCGGTTTTCAGCACGCCGCGGCGCGTGAATTTCGATTTGGACATTGGTATCCTCCCATTGCGTATGAAGTGCGGCGGTTGCGTTTCCTCCCGGCACCGCTGCTTCGCCCGTTAACAGGGCTGGCGGAATTCTGAGGCCGGGAAGAAAATTTCTCAATAACCGTGGCACATGAAACGTTTATTTTGTAAAAAAATGAACAGTGATGCCACGAAATCTGTAAAATAATTTTCCGCGGCGGCCGTGCCCGTCCGGGATGGAGCGACCCGATGCCTGAAACCGATCTGACCGGAAGCCGTATCCGCGACCGCCGCCTGGCGCTGGACATCCGCCAGTCGGACCTGGCCCGGCAGGTGGGCATCTCGCCCGCCTACCTCAACCTGATCGAACACAACCGGCGCAGGATCGGCGGCAAGCTGCTGTTGAACATCGCGGCGCGGCTGGGCGTCGATCCCCGCACGCTGAGCGAGGGCGCGGGGACGGCGCTGGTGCAGGGGCTGCAAGGCGCCGCCGCGCGGCTGCCCGATGCCGGGGCCGAAGCCGCGGCCGTCGGCGAACTGGCGCGCCGCTTCCCGGGGTGGGCGCGCCTGGTGGCGATGCAGCATCAGCGCATCGAGACGCTGGAGGGGCTGGTGGCGATGCTCACCGACCGCCTCGCCCATGACCCGGAACTGGCGCGCTCCATGCACGAAATGCTGTCGGTGGTCACGGCGATCCGTTCGACCGCGGGCATCCTTTCGGCGGGCGAGCAGATCGATGCCGAATGGCAGGCGCGTTTCCAGCGCAATCTCTACGAGGACAGCCGGCGGCTGGCGCAGACCGCGCAGGCGCTGGTGGAATATCTCGACGCGTCCGAACTTGCCGCCGCCGGCGGGCAGGGGGCCGCGTCCGGCCTGCCGCAGGAGGCGCTGGAAAGCTGGCTTGCCTTGCGCGATTTCCATGTCGGCGAACTGGAAGGCGCCGAGGCCTGCGCCCCCGAAGATCTGCTGGGCCCGGAGACGCCGCTGGGGGCCGTGCCGGCGACGCGCGCCCATGCGCTGCGCTACCTGCGGGGCTACCGTGCCGATGCGCAGCGTTTGCCGATCGGACGGCTGAGCGAGGCGCTGGAGACGGCCGGCGCGCTGGACGACCCGGTGGCGCTTGCGGCGCGGCTGGGGGGCGGGGTGGATCTGGCGCTGGTGCTGCGGCGCATCGCCTGCCTGCCGCCGGCCGCCGGCCGCGCGCCGGTGGGGCTGGTGTGCTGCGACGGCTCGGGCGCGATCACCTTCCGCCGGCCGCTGGAAGGATTTGCCCTGCCGCGATTCGGGCCGGCCTGCGCGCTCTGGCCGCTGTTCGGCGCGCTCTCCCGCCCGCTGGTGCCGGTGCGCCGGCGGCTGGAAATCTCGGGGCATCCAAGGCGCCGTTTCATTGCCCATGCCATCGCCGTGCCCGCCCCCCCGGCCAGCATCGACGCCCCGGCGCTGATCGGCGCGACCATGCTGGTGGTGCCGCTGGGCGAGGAGGCGCCCGCGCGCCCGTCGGCGGCCCCGGGGGGCGCGGCCGCGTCGTCGTCGGCGGCGCCGGCCCCCGGCCCGCAAGCGCCCTGTCGGGAAGCGCCCTGTCGGGTGGGGCCGGGGTGCCGCACCTGCCCGCAGGATGCCTGCCCGGCCCGGCGCGAGCCCTCGGTGCTGCATGACGCCGGCGCGGTGGCGGCGGGGGTGTTTTGACAGGCGCTCCCGATCGCGGCCATACTGGCGGGGGCCCCGGCGACCCGCCGACGGCCAGCCGAGGAGTGCAGACATGGCCAAGCGCATCCTGCTGATCGAGGACGAACCCAACATCGCCGAAGCGATCCGGTTCATCCTGTCGCGCGCGGGGTTCGGCGTGGACATCCATTCGGATGGCCGCACGGCGCTGGATGCAATCGCCGCGCGCGCGCCGCACATGGTGATCCTTGACGTGATGCTGCCCAACCGTTCGGGCTATGACATCCTGCGCGACCTGCGCGCCGCACCGCAGACCCGGACCCTGCCGGTTCTGGTGCTGACCGCGCGCGGCCAGAAAAAGGACCGCGAACTGGCCGAACGCATCGGCGCAAACCGCTTCATCACCAAGCCCTTCGCCAATTCCGAGCTGCTGCGCTCGGTGATCGAGCTGACCGCGCCATGACCCGCCAGGCGCCGCTTTTCCTTGCGCGCAAGGGCTATCGCCTGCGCCGCCTGAGCGAAGCGGCGCGGCTGTTGCCGCTGGCGGGGCTGTTCTTCGTGCTGCTGCCGGTGCTGTGGGGCGGCGGTTCGACCCGCGGCGGGGTGGTGTTCGTCTTTTCGGTCTGGATTGCGCTGGTGCTGGGGGCATTTCTTCTGGCGCGACCGCTGGCGGGCGCACAGGGCGACCGGGCGCCGGGCAGCCGGGAGGGCGGCGATGGTCCCCTATAACCTGCTGATCTTCGTCAGTCTCGTCTATGTGGCGATGCTGTTCGCGGTCGCCTTCGCCGCGGAAAAGCGCGCCGAGGCCGGGCGGCTGGGCTGGCTGCGCTCGCCGCTGATCTACACGCTGTCGCTGTCCATCTACTGCACCGCCTGGACCTTCTACGGGGCGGTGGGATACGCGGCGCGTTCGGGGCTCGAGTTCGTGACCATCTACCTTGGCCCGACGCTGGTTCTGGTCGGCTGGTGGTGGCTGCTGCGCAAGCTGGTCCGGGTGGGGCGCACCCAGCGGATCACCTCGATCGCCGACCTGATTTCATCGCGCTACGGCAAGTCCAACGCGCTTGGCGTGCTGGTGACGATGATGGCGGTGGTCGGCACCACGCCCTATATCGCGCTTCAGCTGCAGTCGGTCACGCTGTCCTTTGCGGTTTTCGCCCAGGGGCAGCGCGCGCACTGGGGCGCGCAGGACCTGAACGCCACCGCGCTGTGGGTGGCCGCGGGGCTGGCGGTGTTCACCATCCTGTTCGGCACCCGCAACCTGGACGCCAACGAACGCCACCACGGTGTGGTCACGGCCGTGGCGCTGGAGGCGGTGGTCAAGCTGACCGCCCTGGTCGCGGTGGGCGTTTTCGTGGTCTGGGGCGTGGCCGCGGGGCCGGCGGACATCCTGCAGCGCATCGATGCCTCGGGTGTGGCCGACTGGCATCTCGTCGGCGGGCGATGGGCGGCGCTGATCTTCCTGTCGGCGGCGGCGGTGATCACGCTGCCGCGCATGTTCCAGGTGCTGGTCGTGGAAAACTCGGACGAGCGCCACCTGGCGACGGCAAGCTGGGCCTTCCCGCTGTATCTGCTGCTGATGAGCCTGTTTGTCGTGCCCATTGCCGTGGTCGGGCTGTCGCAGTTGTCCCCCGGGAGCAACCCGGACATGTTCGTTCTGACCGTGCCGCTGCACGAGGGCGCGGGCGGGCTGGCGATGCTGTCGTTCCTGGGGGGGTTTTCCTCGGCCACCTCGATGGTGATCGTCGCCGCGATCGCGCTTTCGACCATGGTCTCGAACCATGTTGTGATGCCGCTGTGGCTGGCCCTGCGCGGCGGCGGGGCGACGGTCTCTGGCGATGTGCGCAACGTGGTGCTGATGTCGCGGCGCGTGTCCATCGGGGCGATCCTGGCGCTCGGATACCTCTACTACCGCTTTTCCGGCGGCGGTGAGGCCCTGGCGGCGATCGGCCTGATTGCCTTTACCGGGGTGGCCCAGGTGCTGCCGGCGCTTCTGGGGGGGCTGTTCTGGCGCGGGGCGACGCGTGCGGGCGCCGCCGCGGGGCTGGTGACCGGGTTTTCGGTCTGGGCCTATTCCATGTTCATTCCCTCGTTCGGCGAAAGCGCGCTGATGTCGGCATCGACGATGCTGCACGGCCCGCTTGGCATCGGCTGGCTGCGCCCGCAGGCGTTGTTCGGGATCGAGGGCGTGGACCCGCTGGTGCATGCGGTGTTCTGGTCGATGACGCTGAACACGGCGGTATTCGTCACGGTTTCTCTGGTCAGCTTTCCGGGGCCGCTGGAACGCCTGCAGGGGGCGCAGTTCGTCAATGTCTTCGATCATTCGGGACGTGCCGCCGGCTGGCAGGGCGGCGCCGCCGAAGCCGAGGACCTGCTGATCATGGCGCAGCGCATCATCGGCGCGGGCGAGGCGCAGGCGCTGTTCCAGTCCGAGGCAGCGGCGCAGGGGCGCGAAGGCTACCTGCCCGATGTGACCCCGGATTTCATCGAGCGCCTCGAACGCGAACTGACCGGCTCGGTCGGGGCGGCGACGGCGCATGCGATGCTGGCCCAGATCATCGGCGGCGCTTCGGTTTCGGTGCAGGACCTGATGGCGGTGGCCGACGAAACCGCGCAGATGCTGGAGTATTCCAGCCAGCTCGAGGCCAAGTCCCGCGAACTGACCCGCACCACGCGCCAGCTGCGCGACGCCAATGCCAAGCTGACCGAACTGTCGGTGCAAAAGGATGCCTTCCTCAGCCAGATCAGCCACGAACTGCGCACGCCGATGACCTCGATCAGGGCGTTTTCCGAGATCCTCATGGCCGGCGGGGCGAGTCTGAGCGCCGACGAGAGGAACCGCTATTCGCGCGTGATCCACGACGAAACCATTCGTCTGACCCGGCTTCTGGACGACCTGCTGGATCTGAGCGTGCTCGAAGCCGGGCAGGTGGCGCTGGACGATCAGGAAACGCCGATCGCCCAGGTGATCGAGCGCGCAATCACGTCCACTGCGAACGATGCGCCGGGCGGGCGCGGGCTGCGTATCGTGACCCGCGTGCAGGGCAGCGAGCTGACCGCGCGCACCGATGCCGACCGCCTGGCGCAGGTGTTCATCAACCTGATCACCAATGCGCGCAAATACTGCGATGCGCCCGAGCCGGTCCTGTGGATAACCGCCCGCCGGCGCGGCGACAGGCTGGAAATCGATTTCAAGGACAACGGCCCGGGGATCCCGGAGAAAAGCCAGGAAGTCATTTTCGAAAAGTTTTCCCGCCTGTCCGATCAGAACGCCGCCGGCGGCGCCGGGCTGGGGCTGGCGATCTGCCGCGAGATCATGACCAAGCTGGGCGGCGCCATCGCCTATCTGCCGGGGCAGGGCGGCACCGCCTTCAGGGTGCAGCTGCCGGTGGCGACCCCGGCGCGGCGCGCCGCCGAATAGGGCGGGCCGGCCGGGGGGGCGGCCCTGCGCACCCGGGCGCCGTCCTGCCCGCGTGCCTGTCCGCCTGCGGGTCCGTCGGCCCGGAGAGGGTATCGCTAAACCATTTGTAAACCACCGGTTGCCATGCTGGGGCCGTCCGCCTGCTGGCGGGACCTTGCCGGGAACAGAAGATGACCGACGCGCTGCGCCGCAAGCTTGGAAAACCCCCCAGTGCGCTGGAACAGGACGGGCCGAGCGTGGCCAAGGTCCTGCGCAGTGCCATCGAACATGCCGGCGAAGAAATCGGCGGGCTGATCTGGACCGCCGCCAGTTATCACGAGCGCCGCGAAAGCCTGGCCGATGTCCTGGCCGGCATCGCCGACGACGGGCCGCCGCGCCTTGTGCTGCGCCTGCGCGGGGAAGGCGGCGCGCTGGGGCTGGCGGTCTGCGACATCCCGGCGATGAGCGCGCTGCTCGAACACATGGTCGTCGGGCAGGTGCTGCGCAGCCCGCCCGCCGAACGCCGGCCGACGGCCACCGACGGGGCGCTTGTGGGCGAGGTGCTTGACCGGGTGCTGGCGCGCTTCGAT
>JALSRF010000505.1 GCA_026984895.1 Paracoccaceae bacterium | reverse complement strand
TCCCTGGGCAACGTGGCAGACGCCGAAAGAGGGGGGCAACGGGTCGGCCGATCGCAACGGCAATGGCAATGGCGTGACCTCGGGAATCGGACGGGGCGGGCATCCGGGGGACTGGGTGCGCTACAAGTCGCTTTGAGCCGCTGACGAGGCGGGCGCTGAAAGGAAATGCAGGTGTCAAGAAGGGTAAACCCGGATTTCTGGGCCGGACGCAGGGTTCTTCTGACCGGGCATACCGGTTTCAAGGGAAGCTGGGCCACGCTGTGGCTTGCGCGCATGGGGGCGCATGTCACCGGCATCGGCCTGCCGCCCGACAGCACACCGGCGCTGTTCGACCTTGCCGGTGTCGAAGCCGCCTGCGACAGCGTGATGCTCGATATCCGTGACGGCGCGGCCCTGGCGCGCGCGGTGGCGCAGGCGCGTCCCGACATCATCATCCACATGGCCGCGCAGGCGCTCGTGCGCCCGTCCTACCGCGATCCGCTGGCCACCATGGCGGCCAACGTGATGGGCACGGCAAACCTGCTGGAAGCGGCAAGAACAGTGTCTGATCTTGAGGCAATCCTGGTTGTGACCACCGACAAGGTCTATGAAAACCCGGAAACCGGGCAGGCGTTTTCGGAAACCGATCCGCTTGGCGGGCACGATCCCTATTCCGCCTCGAAAGCGGCGGCCGAAATTGTCACCGCGTCCTGGCGCCGGTCGTTTTACGGGGCACGGCCGGTGCTGAGCGCGCGCGCGGGCAACGTGATCGGCGGCGGGGATTTTTCCGCCGAGCGGATCGTGCCCGATATCTGGCGCGCCGCGCGGGCGGGCGAGGTGCTGAAACTGCGCTACCCGCGGGCGACCCGGCCCTGGCAACATGTGCTGGACTGCCTGGCCGGCTATTTCCTGTATCTGGAAGCGGCAGTGTCGGGAGAGGACATCCCGCCGGCGCTGAATTTCGGCCCCGACGCGGCCGCCGGCGAGGCCAGCGTCAGCCAGGTTGCCGAAACCATGCAGGCGGCGCTCGGGGTGGCGCAGGGCTGGCAGGCGGACAGCCCGCCGGAACTGCATGAAATGGGCCGACTGGTGCTGGATACGGCATTGGCACGCCGGGTGCTGGGCTGGGACGACCGGCTGGACACCGAAGCCGCCATTGCCCGGACCGCGGACTGGTACCGGGCCCTTGACGCCGGGCAGGACATGGGGCAGCGGACCCGTGACCAGATCGAGGCGTTTTGCGCATGACCGGAACAGGCCGGCGGGGCCGGATTTTCAAGAGGAACAGAGACTGATGCAGGCGAATTCAGCAAAAAACGAGGATGGCGACCTTCTGCGTTCGCAGGTGCGGGCCGATTTCCGCACGCCCGAGGCCTTCAGGGAGGAATGCGCGCGTGCGCGCGATCGCATATCGGGCAGCCAGGGCCTGCTGCCGGTGCTTGACCTGGGGCTGATGCCGAACTCGAACAGCCTGATCGCAGCGCAGGATCTGTGGCGACGCGAACCGCGCTGGCCGCTGGAACTGGCCTTCAGCCCCGACACCGCGCTGTGCCAGATCCTGACCAACGTGTCGCGCGACGTCCTGTTCAATGCCGATTACCCGTATTTTTCCTCCGTGTCGGAGGCCTTTCTGGAGCACGCGCGCGCCCATGCCGCGGCGCTGATGGAGCAGCGCTCTCTGGGGGCGGATTCGCTGGTGGTGGAACTGGCCTCCAACGACGGCTATCTGCTGAAGAATTTCGTGGCCGCCGGGGTGCCTGTGCTGGGGATCGATCCGGCGCCCAGGCAGGTGCAGGCGGCCAATGACATCGGGGTGCGCTCGATCTGTGCCTTTTTCGGCGAAGAGCTGGGGCGCCGGCTGGCGGTCGAGGGGGAACGTGCCGACGTGGTGCTGGCCAACAACGTGCTGGCGCATGTGTCCGACCAGAACGATTTCGTTGCCGGGATGGCGGCGATCCTCAAGGAGGACGGGGTGGTGGTGGTGGAAACCCCCTATGTGCGCCACCTGATCGACCGGCTTGAGTTCGACACCATCTACCACGAGCATTTCTGCCATTTCTCCTGCACGTCGGCCGGGCGTCTTTTTGCCCGCCACGGGCTGTATCTGAACGATGTGGAAGAGATCGCGGTGCATGGCGGTTCGTTGCGGCTGAGTTTTGGCAAGACCCATGCGCCAAGCGCGCGGGCGCAGGCGATGCTGGCCGAGGAAGAGCGCGCCGGGCTGACGGACCATGCCTATTACGCCGATTTCGAGGCCCGCGTGCGCGCGCTGCGCGCGGAGGTGCGCAGGGCGATCACCGATCTGAAGCTGGCCGGCAAGCGCATCGCCGGCTACGGGGCGGCGGCCAAGGGGGCGATCGCGCTGAACTATTTCGGTCTGGACGACAGCGTGATCGATTTCGTTGCCGATCTCAGCCCGCACAAGCAGGGGCTGCACATGCCGGGGCTGCGCATCCCGATCCGCTCACCGGAGGCCCTGGCCGCGGATCCGCCGGATGTGGTGATCATCCTGGCGTGGAATTTCGCCGGTGAGATCATGCAGCAGCAGCGCGCCTATCTCGAGGCGGGCGGAACGTTCATGACGCTGGTGCCGGAGGTGGCGTTTCACCGGCTGGAAGACCTGGAGCGTGCCGGCCAGGAAAATCAGGAAAAGAAGTAGTCGTCCTGTTCGCGGCGCAGAGCGTCGATCAGCCGGCCGGCGGGCACGATGACGTCGTCATAGGTCAGGGTCCGGTCGCGGGGGATGTCGCGGCGCAGGGTGCAGCCTTCGGCCACCCCCATGGGCAGCAGGCGCTCGCGCCGGGCGACATCGGCGTTTTCCGCCTGCCCGTAGGTCATGTACCAGCCGATGCCGTCGATGACCTGTCCGGCCTTGAGGTCGGTCTTGGCGGTGGCCACGACCTCGACCACCGGGGCCCCGCGCGGCGCCAGCACCGTGTCGTTGAACAGAACCGCCCGCGCCACGGAAAACGGCACCTCCAGGTGGCACAGGTGATAAGGCGTGTAAAAGCTGTAGAGGGGCCCTTCGCCAAGCTTGTAGTATTTCAGCATTTCGCGTTGTACAGGGTCTGATATCGTGGCCAGCACATAAACCGCCGGCGCCGGTTTGGCCCCGACCACGTAATCGACGATGCCGCCGAGCGCCTGCAGTTCGTCGATGTCGTAGATTTTCGTCAACTCGTCCACATGGCCGGGGTGGTCGCGCCCGATCATGCCGCGTTGAGACACCCGCATGCCGGTGCCGTTGGCGACGATGGCCTGTTCGAAGGTCATCTTGGTGCCGTCGGCAAAACTGGCCACCATGTGGGGCTTTTGTCCGACCATGCGCGCATAGGCCTCCTGGGTGGTGGGGTTGCGGTGGGGATCCTGCAGCCCCTTCACGTTGCCGCATACCAGCGGCGTCAGCCCCATGGCCCTGACGTGGCGCCAGAGGTTCATTTCCACCCCCGGCTGGTCGCCGTCGCCGGCGGAGAGGATCACCCCGGCCTTTTCGGCTCTGGCCCGGAGAAGCGGGCCGACGGTGCCGTCAAGCTCGGCATTCATGGAAATCAGGGGTTTGGCGTTGGCAATGGCCTCCAGCGCCACCTGTGCGCCGAAGGCGATGGCCCCGGTCACCTCGATCAGGGCATCGATGTTGCCGGCCCGACACAGCACGGCCGGATCGTCGGTGATGGCCGGGACATGGCGGCTGACGGCGCGTTCCAGCGCCCGGGGGTCGGCCACCTCGGCGGGATCGTTCAGCCCGATTTCCCGGCAGAGACGGCGGGCATGTTCCACATGGCGGTTGGAAATGGCGGCAAGCTCCATGCCCGGAACCACGTTCACGATCTGGTTGGCGATGGCGCGCGCCATGTAGCCGGCCCCGATCATGCCCACGCGGATCGGGTTGCCATCGCGCTGGCGCCGGGCAAGCGCGGTGTCGATCAGGATCATGCGGTGTCTCCGATCAGCGGCCAGGCGGTGTCCTTTTGCGAGATGACTTCGACGGGGGCGGGCCAGTCGATGGCGAAGGCCGGATCGTCGTAGCGATATCCGCGTGCGGTTTCGGGGGTGTAGAATTCGCTCATGGAATAGAAGATTTCGGTGTTGTCGGTGAGCGTCAGATAGCCATGCGCGAACATCTGCGGGATATAGACCGCGCGGCGATTGGAGGCGCTGAGTTCGGTTGCGAAATGCTGCAGGTAGGTGGGCGAATCGGGGCGCATGTCAACCATCACGTCCCAGATGGCGCCGGCGGTGCAGCGCACCAGCTTGGTTTCGCAGGCCGGCGCCACCTGCAGGTGCATCCCGCTCAGCGTGCCCTTGCGATGGTTGAAGGAAATGCTGCTCTGGACGATCGCCGGGTTCAGCCCGTGTTCCGCAAAGCTGCGCGCGCAGAAGCTGCGGGCAAAAAAGCCGCGCGCGTCGGCCAGTTCCTCGATGTCTATCTGGTAGGCCCCCTTGAGCGGGGTTTCGGTGAATTTCATCTGCGAATGGTCCCTGTCCTGCGGGTCTGCCCGGGCCGGTTTCAGAACAGGCTTTCATCGGCCGCCTCGACATGGCGGATCAGCCTGTCGAGCCGGGCCTGACGCAGGGTCAGTTTCGGGGTCGGGGGCAGGCCGGCGATCTCGAGCACCCTGCGCCACCTGTGCAGGTGGTCGTGACGCGAAAGCGCCTCGATGATGTTGCGCCGGCGGATGGCGGCAACCCGCGCCGGGTCGGCCTCGAGCGCCTCGATGATGTCGGAAATGCCATGCGACGGGTAGGGGGCGTCGATCACCGCGTCTTCCCAGCCGAAATATTCCCTGAAGGCAGCGTTTTGCGGCCGGTCGCCAAGCAGGACCGCCCCGGCGGCGGCGCCCTCGATATAGCGGGGGCCGAATTCCTCTTGTGCGCCGCGCTGGCCCGGGCGATCGACCTTGGCGATATAGGACAGGAAGTATTTCGAGCGCTTCAGCATGCCGGCGTAGTTGCGCCGGTGCGCAATATGCGAGGCCATCCCGGCATAGCCGCGGATGGTATCGTAGGAATAATATTTCCCGGTGCGCTCGGCATAGGCGATCAGCTCTTCGTGGGTCCAGGGATCGGCGCCGCCGATATTGGTAATGTCGATGGCACGTGCCGGGGGGGAGGGGAACGGGCAGAACAGTTCGGTATCCACCGCCGCCGGCAGATAGGTGACCGGCACATCAAGCCATTCGCGCAGCGGCTCCAGGGTCTGGTAAAGGGGGCAGATGACGTGGTCGAACCTGTTCAGCTCGTCGCGCAGGCCGTTCAGATGCGGCAGGTTGTGTGCCCAGATTTCCTGCAGCCAGCAGATCGCGAAACGGGATTTCTTCCGCCAGTTGCGCACCGCGTGAAGCGTTTTCAGATCGCCGGTGCGTGCCGGGTGAAAGAAGAACAGATCGACATCCCGATCCAGCGGCGCCGGGGTCAGGTTCGGCGCGCGGTTCCGGGTGATCACGTTGCGCCGGGAAAACCAGTTCCGGGCGCGGGTGGCGAATTTCAGCACGGCCGAAGCGGGCAACGGTTTCTGGCGGGGAGAAAGGTGAATGGCCTGGTCGAGATCGGCGGCAATGGCATCTTCGAACGTGTAGCCGCCCGATGCGGAAACGTGATCGTAGATATCGCGGGTCGACAGAACCGCAACGCGCGGTTCGGCATTTTCTGCGGACATGTTGGCGATAACTGTTTCCAGGGTCTGATCGTGGAAATTTTTCATGCCCGGGCCCTTGTCGCATGAACAACCATATGTTGATGCGGAAACTGGCACGACCGCAAGAGATTGGCAACCATTGCGGGCAATAGTTTAACATAATAAACCTTATCCGATAAGTTTTCCATCGGACTGCCGGCGGCTCCGGCCGGTTGTGGCGCATCGGCTTCAGGACGGGGTGAGGTTTTTCTGTGCATCGGCGATATTCGATCTGGTTGCGGTGAACGCCCCGGCCCCGGCAGCGGCCTGCCGGCCCGACGGCGGGTGCTCTGCCGGTATTGTCAGAAAAACCGGACCAAAATATGACACGGACCGCTACTGTGTATCCCGGGCCCACGCTCTGGGGGGCAGTGCAGTTTTTTCTCCTTGATCGGTGGCGCCTGCTGTAGGGTCCGGCCAGATTTCGTCACGATGGAAAGGGAGCGGAGTTTGCGCGTCAGCTGGG
>JALSRF010000504.1 GCA_026984895.1 Paracoccaceae bacterium | reverse complement strand
ATCCAGCGCGTCCAGCATCTTGGCCAGCGTGCGTGCCTCCAGGACCACGCGTCTGTCCGCAAGCGCAATGTTGCCCCCTGCATAGGCGGCTTCGCGCTTGTCGTCGGGCACGAAGTTTTCGCGCGGCACCGTGAGAAGTGCCCTGATTACCGGGAACTTGGTGACATCGGAGGGGCGCACCTGCGTATCGACCATGGTCGTGCGCCTGGTCTGGAAATCTGCCATCGGAAAACCTTCTTGTCGGGTTTGTCGGGGCTTTTCTGGCATATTCCGGGCTCTGCGGCAACAACTTGTTGTGCCACCGAATGGCGCTTGCGTGCAAGGCTGCCTTGGTATAGACCGCGCCGTGCCTTCGGCGAGTTGGCGGAGTGGTTACGCAGCGGATTGCAAATCCGTGTACACCGGTTCGATTCCGGTACTCGCCTCCAGACCTCCTCGCCTTCAGACCTCAGACCGGACAGGCGGAGGTGGACGGGCGGAGGTGGGCGGGCGTCAGCCGGCCCCGCGCGGCCGCCGGGCGCAGCCGCTCCGACAGCCGGCAGGCGCGCGCCGGATGGCGCCCGATTTCCCCGTTCGCAGCCCGATTGCCCCGGCCTCAGATCATCAGCCGGATGCCATAGGCGACAACGCCAAGCGCAACCACGCTGCCCGCCCAGAGCAGCACGAACCAGCCCAGCCGTTTCCACAGGGGCGTTTGCGAACGCGCCATCAGTGATACCCCTGCTCGGGGTCCACCTTGCCGCGGAACACCCAGTAGGAATAGGCGGTGTAGCTCAGGATGACCGGGATCAGGAACAGCGCCCCCCAACCGATGAATGCCAGGCTTTCATCCGGTGCGGCCGTGTCCCAGATGGTCAGGCTGGGCGGCACCATGTAGGGGTAGAAGCTGATGCCGATCCCCACGAAGGACAGGACGAACAGCGCAAGCGAGGCCAGGAACGGCACGTTGTCGCGCCGTTCTTTCAGCCCCTTGTAAAGCAGCCATGCCGCTGCCAGCACGAGAACCGGAACAACCGCCGAATAGGCGCCGGCGGGCCAGGCGAACCAGCGGCTCAGGAACACCGGATTGAGGAATGGCGTGATCAGGCTGACAAGCCCGATCAGCGCCACCGTGCCCACGGCAAAGACCCGGGCCAGGCGGTAGGCGCGGTCGCGCAGACCGCCTTCGGTCTTCCTGATCAGCCAGGTGGTGCCCAGCAGGCCGTATCCCACCACCACGGCCCCCCCCGTGAGCAGCGAAAACGGGGTCAGCCAGTCCCAGTTCCCGCCGCCATAGGCCCGCCCGGCCACCTCTATTCCCTGCACCATCGCCCCCAGCGCCACGCCCTGGGCAAAGGCCGCAACCAGCGATCCGCCGGCAAAGGACCAGTCCCAGATGCGCTTCCAGCGCTCGGTGCGCCAGCGGAACTCGAAGGCGACCCCGCGGAAGATCAGCGCAACCAGCATGGCGATGATCGGGGCATAAAGCGCCGACAGCACCACCCCGTAGGCCAATGGAAACACGGCATAAAGCCCGCCCCCGCCCAGCACCAGCCAGGTCTCGTTGCCGTCCCAGATCGGGGCGACCGAATTCATGGCGGTATCGCGGTCCTTCCCCTTTCGCAGAAGCGGGAACACGATCCCGACCCCGAGGTCGAAGCCGTCAAGGATCACGTAGGTCAGAATGGCAAAGGCAATGACACCTGCCCAGATGAATGCCAGATCGAAGATCATCGCGCGTCCTCCTCGCCGTCAATGATTTGCGCAATGCCGGGGGTCAGCCCGGCGGCGCGGGTCGGTCCGAGAGACTGGATATCAAGCCCGTCACCGCAGGGGACGTTCATCAGCCTCAGGATGTAGAACGTGCCGGTTCCGAACAGCGCGAAATACACCAGGATGAACACGATCAGCGACGTTCCCACGGCCGAGGCTTCCAGTGGTCCTGCGCTTTCGGCGGTGCGCAGCAGCCCGTAAACCGTCCAGGGCTGGCGGCCGACCTCGGTCGTGATCCAGCCCGCAAGCACGGCCGCAAACCCCGACGGTCCCATCAGGATCGCCGCCCGTTGCAGCCAGCGCGCGTCGAACAGCGTGCCGCGCCATCGCGCCCAGGCGCCCCACAGCCCCAGCCCGACCATCGCAAACCCCAGCCCGACCATGATGCGGAACGTCCAGAACACGATTTCCGCCGGCGGGCGCTCGTCCCTGGGGAACGCCTTCAGCCCCTGGATGGAGCCCTCCAGCGTGTGGGTCAGGATCAGCGAGCCGAGATACGGGATTTCCAGCGCATGGCGGGTTTCCCCGGCCGTGTCATCGGGGATGCCGAACAGGATCAGCGGCGTGCCCCCTTCATGGGTTTCGTAGTGCCCTTCCATCGCGGCAATCTTCGCCGGCTGGTGCTCGAGCGTGTTCAGCCCGTGTTCGTCGCCGGCAAGGATCTGCAGCGGCGCCACGGTGATCAGCATCCACATGGCCATGGAAAACATCACCCGCGCGCATTCGTCGGCCCTGTTGCGCAGCAGGTGCCAGGCCCCGACACCGCCCACCACCAGCGCCGTGGTCAGGTAGGCGGCCAGCACCATGTGCACCAGGCGATAGGGAAACGACGGGTTGAACACCACGTCCCACCAGTTTTCCGGCACGAACTGCCCGACATCGTTGATCGCGTATCCGGCGGGGGTCTGCATCCAGCTGTTCACGCTCACGATCCAGGTCGCCGAGATCAGGGTGCCCAGCGCCACCATCGCGGTTGCGAACAGGTGCAGCCCCTGACCGACGCGCTCGCGGCCGAACAGCATGACCCCGAGAAAGCCCGCCTCGAGGAAAAACGCGCTCATCACCTCGTAGCCGAGCATCGGCCCCAGCACCGGCCCGGTCTTGTCGGCAAAGACCGGCCAGTTGGTCCCGAACTGGTAGGACATGACAATCCCGGAAACGACGCCCATGCCGAACACCACCGAAAAGATGGTTTTCCAGTAGTCGAAGACCCGGATGAAGACCTCCCGCCCGCTCAGCGCATGCAGCGCGTTGAGCACGAAAAGGTAACTGGCAAGTCCGATCGAAAAGGCCGGAAAAATGATATGGGCGGACACTGTGAATGCAAATTGCATCCGCGCCAGTTCCAGCGCGTCAAATCCTGACATCTCGTTTCTCCTTCGTCACGGCAAGCCTGCCCTACGTTGTCCTGTCGCATCCTGAACAAACCGATAACACGAAACCCGGCTCATGCGGCCATGTTTGCCGGAAGCATCCGTCGCGAAGCCTCCGCCATCCGGGCACAGATAGGGGCCGAAGCGATGCCCGAGCGTGATGTTGTCACCAAGATCGAGGGACAAACCGCCACATGGGATCGGCCCGCCCGTGTTCCTATCTAGCCCCCGTGACAAACCAACCCTTGCAGAGGATCACGACCATGGGACTGAGAATCAACGACATCGCCCCCGACTTCACTGCGGACTCGACCGCGGGGGAAATCCGCTTTCACGACTGGATCGGCGACAGCTACGCCATCCTGTTTTCGCACCCGAAGGATTTTACCCCCGTGTGCACGACCGAATTCGGGGCGGTTGCCCAACTGGCCGACGAATTCGCCAGGCGCAACACCAGGACCATGGGCGTTTCGGTGGACAGCGTCGAAGAGCACATGAAATGGAAAAACGACATCGAAGGCTATGCGGGGGCCTCGGTCGGCTTTCCGATCATAGACGATCGCGACCTGAAAGTGGCCAAGCTCTATGACATGCTGCCCGCCGAAGCCTACCTGCCCGATGGGCGCACGGCCGCGGACTCGGCCACGGTGCGAACCGTTTTCATCATCGGCCCGGACAGGAAGATCCGTCTGACCATGACCTACCCGATGTCGGTGGGGCGCAACTTTGCCGAAATCCTGCGCGCTCTGGACGCGATCCAGCTGACCGACCGCGAACCGCTGGCCACGCCGGCGAACTGGGAAGCCGGCCAGGACGTGATCGTGTCCATGGCCCTGGACGACAACGCCGCGCGCGAAAGGTTCGGTGAGGTCGATGTCGTGCTGCCCTACCTGCGCAAGACCCATCAGCCGGGCTAGACGGTCAGGGCCGCCCCCCTTGAACAGCCCGGCTGGGCACGAGGTGTTTTTGCCTTGTGCCCGCCGGCGCGGCGAAGGCGGCAAGGGGAACATGGGCGGGCCGTCGGGCGCCATGCCGGCCCGCCTGCCCGACCCGCCTGCGCTGCCCCGCCTGCCCGACCCGCCATGCCGGCCCGCCTGCCCCTCGGCCACGGGGCGTCAGAGTGCATTTCAAAACGGCGAGACTTGCTATATCCGAGGAGCGAGGACAGGAAAGCCACGCCGCCCCGGCGCCATGATGCCGCATGCCGCATGCTGCCGGCGCGTCGCAGCGAGGACGGCGATATTGAGAGAGGATCTGCCCATTAGCGCCCGCAGCCACCTGCGCCATAAGCACCTGCGCCATGAACACCTGCGCCACGAGCCGGCCTTTGCGGGGCGGACCGCGGCCGCCAGCCCGGCGGGTGATCGATGCTGATCTATCGCCTGCTGCTGATCGTGCTCACGCCGGTCGTGGCGCTGCGCTTCGCATGGGCGCTGCTGCGCGGACGCGAGACCCTTGCCGGGCTGAAGCAGCGCATCGGCCTTTGCGCGCGCCCCGCGCCGGGCGAACGGATCGTCTGGATCCACGGCGCCTCGCTGGGAGAGCTGACCGCCGCGCGCGCGCTGATCGACCGGCTGCTGCAACGCACCGATAGCGGGCTCGCCCTGCTGGTCACCTGCAACAGCCACAGCGCGCGGGCCATGGCGCTTGGCTGGTCGCTGCCGCGCGTGCATGTGTGCCTTGCCCCGCTTGATGCGCCGCTGATCGTGCGTCTCTTTCTTTCGCGCTGGCGCCCCATGGCAATGATCACCCTGGAAAACGAACTCTGGCCGGCCCGCACGATCATCGCCGCCCGGCAGGCCATCCCCGTGATCGTCGTTGCAGGGCGTCTTTCGCAACGCAGCGCCGCCATGTGGAAACGCACCGGGCCGCTGGCGCGCCGGGTCATGGGGGCGATTTCCCTGGTGTTGCCGATGGACCGCGAAAACGGCGCGCGCTACCTGGAACTCGGGCTGAGCACCGCCCGCCTGGGCGAACCGGTGAACCTGAAGGGCGGCGTTCGGCTTGCCCCGCCCGAGCCGGCGCAACTGCAGCGCCTGCAACGGGTGTTTCGCCGCGCCGACACCATCCTGGCCGCCTCGACCCATACCGGCGAAGACGAGATCGTGCTGCGCGCCTTTGCGCAGGCGCACCGGGCCAACGGCGCGTTGCGCCTGATCCTGGCCCCGCGCCACCCCGAGCGCGCGGCGGCGGTGGCCCGAATGATCGACGAGACCGGGCTGCGCTGGTCCCTGCGCTCGGCCGACCCGGACGCCGCGCAACAGCCAACCGTCTATCTGGCCGACACGCTTGGGGAAATGGCGCTTTTCTACAGCCTGGCCGCCATGACCTTCGTCGGCGCAAGCCTGGTTCCCAGGGGCGGTCATACGCCGGTCGAGCCGGTGCAGTTCGCCTCGGCGGTGGTGCACGGGCCGCATGTGGAAAACCACGCTCTGGCCTATGGCGCTCTGGCCGAGGCCGGGGCCTGCATCGCGGTCGAGGACGCGGACGGGCTGCGCGCGGCCTTCGCGGCGCTGCCGGCGCCCGAACGCCTTTGCGCCATGGCCGATGCGGCCGGCACGGCGCTGGCCCGGATGGCCGGGCCACCCGATGGCGGACAGGCGCCTGCGGACGCGGTGGTGGCGCAGCTGGCCAGGCTCGTGCGCAACCGCCTGCCGCTGAAAAACCGCGAACGGACCGGCCGGCATTGAATTTCCGGCAGGTTCCGTTAGAAATTGGTTAACCAAGAAGATGAAACACTGCGCCACCCGAGCCCGCGCACGGCGCCACCCGAGCCCGCGCACGGACCCCGCGCACGACAGGCATGGATGAAAGTGAACAAGCTAGGCAAACCCAGCCAGCGGCGGATCAATCTGCCCGGAGCGGACAAACAGGCGTTGCGCACGCAGTTCGGCGCAATCTGCTATCGCGTGCACCAGGGAAAGCTGCAGCTGCTGATGATAACCTCGCGCACGGCACGCCGCTGGATCGTGCCCAAGGGCTGGCCCATCGACGGGTTGACCCCCGCCCAGAGCGCCGCGCGCGAAGCGTTCGAAGAGGCCGGCGT
>JALSRF010000503.1 GCA_026984895.1 Paracoccaceae bacterium | reverse complement strand
AGCCAGAGCCAGAGCCAGAGCCAGAGCCAGAGCCAGAGCCAGAGCCAGAGCCAGAGCCAGAGCCGCCCGCCCGGGCGTTGCCGGAAACGGCGCAGCCGCAGACCGCCGCTCCTGCCGGAAACGGGCCGTCGGGACCCGCCGACACTGCGGCAATGCCGCCGGCCGCCCCGGCGCAGGCCGCGCGCGAACGGGCCGGGCAGGCCGGGGACGAAACCGGGGATGCGCCGCCGAAAAGGCCCGGGCTCGTCGGGCGTCTGCTGGGGCGCCGGGCAAGGCGGACCGTCGTGCGCCGGGTGCTGGATGACGACATGCTGGAAAGCCTCGAAGAGCTGCTGATCAGTGCCGACATGGGCGTGGACACCGCCGTGCGGGTGACGGCCAACCTGGCCGAGGGGCGCTTTGGCAAGAAGCTTTCCGCCGACGAGATCAAGCGCCTTCTGGCCGAAGAGATCGCCCGGATCATGGAGCCGGTGGCCCGCCCGATGCCGCTGTATCCGCAGCGGCCGCAGGTGGTGCTGGTGGTCGGCGTGAACGGCTCTGGCAAGACCACCACCATCGGCAAGCTGGCCAGCCAGTTCAAGGCCGCCGGCAAGAAGGTGGTGATCGCCGCGGGCGACACGTTCCGCGCCGCGGCGGTCGAACAGCTTCAGGTCTGGGGCGAACGCGCCGGGGTGCCGGTGCTGACCGCGCCCGAGGGCGCGGATCCGGCGTCGCTGGCCTTTGATGCGATGACGCGCGCGCAGCACGACGGCGCCGACCTGCTGATGATCGACACCGCCGGACGGCTGCAGAACCGCGCCGACCTGATGGAGGAACTGGCCAAGATCGTGCGGGTCATCCGCAAGAAGGACGAAACCGCGCCGCACAACACGCTGCTGGTGCTCGATGCCACCACCGGGCAGAACGCGCTGAACCAGGTCGAGGTATTCCAGAAGCTGTCGGACGTGTCCGGCCTGGTGATGACCAAGCTGGATGGCACCGCCAAGGGCGGCGTGCTGGTGGCGCTGGCCGACCGTTTCGGTCTGCCGATCCACGCCATCGGGGTGGGCGAACAGATCGACGACCTTGCCCCCTTCGACCCCGAGGAGTTCGCCCGCGCCCTGACCGGGGCCGAGGAAGGACCGGCCGCGTGACCGCCCGGGCTGGCGCGCGCCGGTTCAGTGCGGTTCGTCGTCGGCCGGCGGATCGGGGATGTCGCGCTCGATCCGGCGCAGCACCCACAGCACCAGCAGCGCCATGACCGTTGCCAGCGCGGCCAGCGGAATCTGCCCGGCCCCGCAGGCCATGCCCAGCGCACCGGCCAGCCACATGCCGGCCCCCGTCGTCAACCCGTGGACATGGCCGCGCGCGTTGATGATGGTGCCCGCCGCCAGAAAGGCCACGCCCGATGTGACCGCAACGACAAGGCGCAGCGGATCGAACCTGACCCGGCCGGCATCGCCCCCCCAGTCGGTGGCGATCATCCCGAGCGCAACCAGCGTGAAAACGCAGGCCGCCAGCGAAATCATCATGTGGGTGCGCATGCCGGCGGGCTTGTTGTGCAGGTGCCGCTCCCAGCCGATGGTGCCGCCCAGAACCATCGCCGCCAGGATGCGCAGGACCAGGACCGCGAACTGCAGCGGGTCGGTCGAGCGGCCAAGCTCGGCAATCAGGACGTCAGACATGCGGCGCGCTCCGGGTGCTTGCGCGCCCGAGCCTAGCTGTGCACCGCGGCCCTGTCGAGAGGGCGCGCCATGAGCGCCTGGCTGACCGGCATCGAGGGCACCGACGCCGGGCATGTGCTGGCGCTGGCGCTGGCGCTGGCCGCGGCCGTGCTGCACGCCTTTTTCGGGGCGCTGCAGAAGGGGCGCCACGATCCCTGGCTGAGCCGGGGCGCGATGGACGCAAGCTACGGGCTGATCGCGGCGCCTTTCGCCCTGTTCGTCGTGCCCTGGCCCGAAGCGGGGCTGTGGCCGATCCTGGCGGCGGCCTTCGCGATTCATACCACCTACAAGATCGCCCAGGCGATGGCCTATGTCCGCGGGGCCTATACGGTGGTCTACCCGGTGGTGCGCGGCTCAAGCCCGGTCTTTACCGTGCTTGGCGCCGGGCTGCTGTTCGGCGAGTCGTTTTCGTTGCAGCAATGGCTCGGGGTGGGGCTGCTGGTGGGCGGGATTCTCGGCCTTGCGTCGTGCAACCTGCGCGCGCTGACGCCCGGGCGCGAGACCATGGGCGCCGCCCTTGGCCTGGCCGTTGCCACGGGCGTGCTGGTTGCCGCCTATACCACATGGGATGCCTATGGCATCCGGTCGACCGGCGATCCGTTCACCTTCCTGGCGTGGTTCTTCCTGCTTGACGGGATCGCGATGCCGGTCATCGCCGCGGTGCGATACCGCAACATGGCGCCGCGTCCGGCACCGGGCGCGCTGATGGCGCGCGGCCTGCTGGGCGGGGTCGTTGCGCTGGCAAGCTTCGGCGCGATCATGCTGGCGACCCGGCTCGACAAGGTGGGCGAGGCCGCGGTATTGCGCGAAACCAGCGTGGTCTTTGCCGCGCTGATCGGCTGGCTGGTGCTGAAAGAGCACGTGGGCCTCGTGCGCCTTGCGCTTATCGCGTTGATTGCGCTGGGCGCCGTGATAGTAGAGACAGGCAGCTGAGGAAAGAAACGGGCATGTCGGCGAAAAAGATCAACCCCTTCCTGAAACTTGCGCTGGATATCGGTCCGGTGATCGCGTTTTTCGTGCTCTATTTCCGCCTGCGCGACCACAGTTTCACGATCGGCGGGACCGAATATTCCGGCTTCGTTGTCGTGACCGCGATCTTCATCCCGCTGATCGCGCTTTCGACCTTTGCGCTTTGGCGGCTGACCGGCAAGGTGGCGCGCATGCAGATCGCCACGCTCGTGCTGGTGGTGATCTTCGGCTCTCTCACCATCTGGTTCAACGACGAACGTTTCTTCAAGATGAAACCGACCATGATCTACCTGCTGTTCGGTGGCGCGCTGGGGCTGGGGCTGCTGCGCGGGAAATCCTACCTTGAATACATGATGGGCGAGGTCATGCCCCTCAGGCCCGAGGGCTGGAACATCCTGACCCGGCGCATCACGGTTTTCTTCTTCGCGCTCGCGATCCTGAACGAGGCGATCTGGCGAAATTTCTCGACCGATGTCTGGGTGAATTTCAAGACCTTCGGTCTGAGCGCGGCGGTGTTCCTGTTCTTCATGAGCCAGGCCGGGTTGCTGGCAAGATACGGGCAGGACGAAAACGAAGAAAAGGACTGAGCCCCCGCGCCCGGGCCACCTTCAACCGCCAGCCGTCAGCCCCCAGCCTTCAGCCGTCATTTCGGCGGTTTGCCGAACAGCACCGCCTGCGCCTTCCGGTCGTCCTGCAGGTTGCCGCGGCGCTCGGCCCCCAGCGCGGCGCCCCGCACGACCGCCGGGCGCGCGGCGATCTGTTCCAGCCAGCGTTTCATGTGCGGCTTGTCGTCCAGCGTCTGTTCCTGGCGCTTCCAGCCCTTCGCCCAGGGCCAGATCGCGATGTCGGCGATGGAATAGAAGTCGCCGGCGACGAATTCGTTTTCGGCCAGCCTGTCGTTCAGCACCCGGTACAGCCGGGCGACCTCGTTGCGGTAGCGCGCCTTGGCGTAGGGCAGGTCATGGGGCGGGTCCATGGCCGGCGCGTAGACCAGGAAATGGTGCGCCTGTCCGGCCATCGGCCCCAGCCCGCCCATCTGCCACATCAGCCATTCCTCGACCGCCACGCGCTGGCGCTCGCTCTTGCCGGTGAACCGGCCGGTCTTGCGCGCCAGGTATTGCAGGATCGCGCCGCTTTCGAACACCGGGATCGGCGCGCCGTCCGGCCCGTCCGGGTCGATGATCGCGGGCATGCGGTTGTTGGGCGAAATCTTCAGGAAGTCCGCCTTGAACTGGTCGCCGGCGCCGATGTTCACGTATTCGACCTCGTAGGCGAGGCCCATCTCTTCCAGCGCGATCGAGATCTTCTGCCCGTTGGGCGTGGGCCAGTAGTAAAGGGTGATCGGCTTTGTCATGGGCGGGCCTCCGGGCATTTCCCTGGTGTCGTTGTCGTTGTCGGTGTCGGTGTCGGTGTCCTTGGCGCCAGCTTCGGCCGATCGCGCGGAAGACTCAACCCCGAAACCATGCACGGGCACCGTCAGCCGCACTGTCGTCCGTATTGTCCCCGGGCGTTGACCCCGGGGCGCAATCGCGCTATCGCGGGGCATCGTGGCGATTTGTTCACCGGATTGCGGGCCACGTTAAACATCACCGCTAAAGAGGTCAGGGAAACGCCCCCGACGCTCTTGTGGCCCGGGGGTTTTTTCATGCGCGAAGGAGGCGCGGCAATGGGCAACAGATGGAAAAAACGCACGAAAACGGTGCATGCCGGCACCCGGCGCAGCCAGTATGGCGAGGTGAGCGAGGCGATCTTCCTCACCCAGGGGTTCGTCTACGACAGCGCCGAAGCGGCCGAGGCGCGCTTCATCGAGGCCGGCCCGGACGAATTCATCTATGCCCGCTACGGCAACCCGACGGTGCGCATGTTCGAGGACCGTATCGCGGCGCTCGAAGGGGCCGAGGACGCCTTTGCCACCGCATCGGGCATGGCGGCGGTGACCGTGGCGCTGATGGCGCTGCTCAAGGCGGGTGATCATGTGGTGGCCGCGCGCGCGCTGTTCGGGTCTTGCGAATACATCCTGGGCACGGTGCTCGGACGTTTCGGGGTGGCGGTGGATTTCGTCGATGGCACCGACCTTGCGGCCTGGAAGGCGGCGATCCGGCCCGAAACGGCGGCGGTGTTTCTCGAATCCATCTCCAACCCGACGCTGGAGGTCATCGACCTGGCCGCGGTAAGCGAGCTGGCGCATGCGGTGGGTGCGCGGGTGATCGTCGACAACGCCTTTGCCACGCCGCTTTATTCCTACGCGCTGCGCTGCGGCGCCGATCTGGTGGTCTATTCCACCACCAAGCATGTGGACGGGCAGGGCCGCTGCCTGGGCGGCGTGGTGCTGGGCAGCCGCGCGCTGATCCGCGAATTGATCGAGCCCTACGCCAAGCACACCGGCGGCGCGCTCAGCCCGTTCAACGCCTGGGTGATGCTGAAATCGCTGGAAACGCTGGATTTGCGGGTGCGCGCCCAGACCGCCACGGCAACCGCGCTGGCCGAGGCGCTGGCCGGCCACGAAAAGCTGGCCCGGATGCTGTATCCGCACCATCCGAGCCACCCGCAGCACGAATTGGCCCGGCGCCAGATGGAGGCCGGCGGCACCGTGCTGGCGATTGACCTGAAGGGCGGCAAGGAGGCGGCGTTCCGTTTCCTCAACGCATTGGAAATATTCACGATTACCAATAATTTCGCCGATGCGAAAAGCCTCGTCACCCATCCGGCGACCACCACCCACCAGCGCCTGAGCGACGACCAGAAGGCGCGCCTCGGGATCACGCCGGGGCTGGTGCGCGTTTCGGTCGGGCTTGAGGATGGCGCCGATCTGACCGCCGATATCCTGCAGGCGCTTGGCGCCGCGTAAGGTGCGCATCTGGTCGCAGGTTGCGGCGCGGGATTTGGAATCCGGCGCCAAAGCCATTAGGTTGGAGCCGCGAACAGTATCAGGGGGGAACCCGATGAATATCCAGTCCGGCAAGACCGGCCCGGCACCCGAACGCGCCGCGGCCGAAGCCGCGCTCGAAACGCTGAAGGCCTGGGCGGCGAATGCGACGCCAACCGAAATCGCCGATCTGCACCCGTCCATTGCCCGGCTCCTGCCGGGGCACGAACTGGGCAATTACCCGGCGTTGATGCGCGCCTACCCCGAAGAATTCCAGGTGGATGCGGCCTATCTTGCCTCGCTTCCCGATCTTCAGAACGGCCCCGAAAGCCTGATCAAGGGGGCGAAACGCCATATCGAACATGTGGGCATTTCCAACTTTCGCCTGCCGATCCGCTTTCACACCCGCGACGGCGACGATCTGACGCTGGAAACCTCGGTCACCGGCACGGTCAGCCTGGACGCCGGCAAGAAGGGCATCAACATGTCGCGGATCATGCGGTCGTTCTACCGTTATGCCGAAAAGACCTTTTCCTTCGACGTGATCGAGACCGCTCTTGACGCCTACAAGAACGACCTGGACAGTTTCGATGCGCGTATCCAGATGCGGTTTTCCTTCCCGATGCGCGTGGCGTCGCTGCGCTCGGGCCTGTCGGGGTTCCAGTATTACGACATCGCGCTGGAACTGGTGGAAACCGGCGGCGTGCGCAAGAAGATCATCCACCTCGACTATGTCTATTCCTCGACCTGCCCGTGCTCTCTGGAACTCAGCGAACATGCCCGCCAGCAGCGCGGGCAACTGGCCACGCCGCATTCGCAGCGCTCGGTGGCGCGTATCTCGGTGGTGATGAACTGCGACGGGCCGTGTCTGTGGTTCGAGGACCTGATCGACCATTGCCGCACGGTCGTGCCCACCGAAACCCAGGTGATGGTCAAGCGCGAGGACGAACAGGCCTTTGCCGAACTGAACGCCGCCAACCCGATTTTCGTCGAAGACGCGGCCCGGCTGTTTTCACAGGCGCTGCAGGGCGATGCGCGGATCGGCGATTTTCGCATCATCGCCAGCCATCAGGAAAGCCTGCACAGTCACGATGCGGTATCGGTTCTGACCGAAGGCGACACCTTCGCCAACGAAAGCCTGGACCCCAAGCTGTTCAACACGCTGTTTCACGTCGGCTAGGGCCAGGCCCCGTCAATCAGACGCGCGCAGCTTGACGGGTTAACGGGTTTGATGGGGCCTGACCCCGGGGCAGGCCTGCCTTGCCCGGGGTGCGCAGGCGGGGCCTTCTTGCGCCCGCCCGGGCCGCCCCCGCCCGGGCCGCCGGCATCGGCGCTGTGTCGGGTGGCGCGCCGGCCCGGGTCAGCTGCAAAAGGCCCCAGGCACGGCGCCCGAAGCCAAATGGCGCCCGAAGCCGGCAGCCGGCGGAGCGCGTCCCTTGGACCGGACATGCGAAAAACCGGCGCCGCGACGTTTGCCGCGAAAACACATGGATGCGAAAACACATGGATGCGACACGCCCCGGCCCGCGCCGCTCAGCGACAGGCACGGCACCGCAAGCCGGTTCACGGGGCCGCGGCCCGGTCCCAGCAGCTGACCAGAACGGTCATGGATTCGGCCCGGGTCGCCAGGTCCTCCGGGCTCAGCGCCGCGGCGCCATCGCCCTGCGTGCGCGTGGCGATCCCGTTTTCGTCCAGGAAACGTGCGACGGCCCGGGCCCGCGCGGCAAAACGGACGCTTTCGGGCAGCCGCCGGGCCGGTTGCTCCTGGTTGTCCAGCAACACCCCGACAACCGCCCCCGACGGGTCCAGCACCGGCCCGCCGGCATCGGCCTGCGTCGTTTCCAGCGTCAGCCTTTCCAGGTCGTCCTCGCCATTCAGGCCGCGCAGTTCGGCAAGCCGGCCATAGGTCAGCGTCGGCGCCCCGAGCCGCCCGCCGTAGGAATAGCCGGAAACCGATACCTCGGTGCCAAGCCGTTCGGGCGTGCTGCGCAGCGCGGCGCTTTCCAGCGGTGCCAGCGGTTTTTCCGGCAGCACAAGAGCCAGCCCGAGCCTGTCGTTCACGGCCGCGATGCGCGCCGGGGTGTCGTCGCCGATCGTCACCCGCTTGCAGGAGCGCACCGCCGTGGCGCTGGTCAGCACCGCCCCGGTTTCGGACACGAAAAAGCCCGAGCGCGTGACGCGGGGCCGGCGAATGGCCAGCCCGGCCAGCAGGTCGATCGACTGGTTTTCGGCGCTGTCGCCGACGACATCGGGCATGGTCTGCCCGCCGATGGTCCTGAAACTGTCGCGCATCGCGGCAAGCACCAGTTTGCGCCGTTTCGCGTCGTTGCGCGGCCAGACCAGGGTAAAGCCCTTGATCGCGTTCCCTGAAAGCGCGGCATAGGTATAGGAGGTGATCCGGTCGTCTTCGCCGGTCAGGGTGAAACTGGTCTTTTTCAGGCTGCGCTTGCCGGAAAGCGGCACCACGTCCAGGGTCTGCATGACATCGTAGAGCGCGCGCAGGCTGGCGCGGTCGCCGGTCTGGCTGATCAGAAGGACAAGCGGTATCCCGGTCTTGCCGGCATATTTCGCGAAAGGCGGATCGTAGCGGTCGAATGCAACCAGGCCAAGCGGCAGGTCGATCCGAATGCCGGCAACATCGTCCACCACCTCGGCAATGCCCAGCGAATCGCGCAGTGCCCGGTAGCGATCCAGCAGGATCTGGCGCTGGCCGCTGGTCAGAACGCCGGTGGGTTCGAACCCTTCCCGGGATTGCCAGGCGGCCATGGAGCGGCGCGTGCCCGGGCCGATGGCGCCGTCGATCGCCGCGCCATAAAGTCCCTCGGCTTTCAGCGCCGTCTGGACAAGCTCGCGCTCTGCGCGGCTGAGAAGGCGCTCGGACTGCCGGGCCTGTGCAGGGGTTTCGTCGGCTGCGGCAGGCGAGGCACTGGCAGGCGAGGCACCGGCAGGCGAGGCGGCAGAGACGGTATCGCCCCCCGTGCCGGCGTCTCCCGTGCCGGCGGCCCCCGGCGGCGTGGTTTCGGGGGCCGGCGTTTCGTTCCGGGCGGCGGCGGTCCCGATCTGCCCGCTTTCCATCTGACCGGCGCCGATCGGCCAGAAGCGCGCGCCAAATCCGGCGCCGTCGGTGATATAGCTGTCTGTCGGGATCTGCCGGGTGATGCGCAACTGTTGCAGCGTGTCCTGCGCTTCGTTCGGGCCAAACGGCCCGAGCGCCACCGCGAACCAGCCGTTGCGCAGGGCAAACCCGCTGACCGGCTGCACCCGCGTCGCAAAGTCGCGCGCCGCCTCCCGGGCACGGGCAAGCGTTCGCTCGGCCTTGATCTGTATCCAGACCTGTTGCTGTGCGGCGGCCATGTCGGCGGCAACGGTTGCGAACAAGAAATACAACCCGATCAGAATTTTACGCATGAACTGTCATCCGCTCCCGGTTCCCTGATTCTCGTGCCGGACCATAGCGGCCCGTCGCGCGGTATGCACGGGGCCAGTTTCCGTTGCAACCGGGGCAACCGGGCGCGCGATCGGCACGGCCGCAATTGACCCTGCCGGCAACGCTGCCTATTGAGGGCGCGGAGTTTCCGAAGGTATCGCTGCAAAGGGATCACGATGGCCGCCAGACCCGCCAGACCGCGTTCGTTCCAGGAGGTCATCCTGCGGCTGCAGGCCTATTGGGCCGGGCAGGGCTGTGCCGTGCTGCAGCCCTATGACATGGAGGTGGGCGCGGGCACGTTTCATCCGGCGACGACGCTGCGCGCGCTGGGACCGCGCCCCTGGGCGGCCGCCTTCGTCCAGCCCTCGCGCCGGCCCACCGACGGGCGCTATGGCGAAAATCCGAACCGCCTGCAGCACTATTACCAGTATCAGGTGATCCTGAAGCCAAGCCCGCCGGATTTTCAGGCACTGTATCTGGGCAGCCTCCAGGCGATCGGCATCGACATGGAGATGCACGACATCCGTTTTGTCGAGGACGACTGGGAAAGCCCGACCCTGGGCGCCTGGGGCCTGGGCTGGGAGGTCTGGTGCGACGGCATGGAAGTCAGCCAGTTCACCTATTTCCAGCAGGTCGGCGGCCATGACTGCCACCCGGTTTCGGGCGAGCTGACCTACGGGCTGGAACGGCTGGCGATGTATGTGCTGGGGGTGGACCATGTGATGGCGATGCCGTTCAACGACCCCGATGCGCCGATCCCGCTGAAATACGGCGACGTCTTCCGCCAGGCGGAAGAACAGTATTCGCGCTGGAACTTCGATGTGGCGGACACGGCGATGCTGCTGCGCCATTTCGAGGATGCCGAGGCCGAGTGTCAGCGCATCCTGGCCGCCCCCGAAGAGGATCCGAAAACCGGCCGGCGCATCGTCATGGCGCTGCCGGCCTACGACCAGTGCATCAAGGCCAGCCACCTGTTCAACCTGCTGGATGCGCGCGGGGTGATCTCGGTGACCGAGCGCCAGGCCTATATCGGGCGGGTGCGCGCGCTGGCACGGGCCTGTGCGGGCGCCTGGCTGCAATCCGAAACCGCGCTGTCCGAGGAACCGGATGCCGGCCCCGCGCCCTCCGGCCCGGCGCCCTCCGGCAACCGTGCCGGCGACGGGCAGGGCGCATGATGGGGAAGGTTCTCGTGTCGATCATCGTCGGTTCCGCGCTGCTTGCCGGCGGGGCCATCTACTATCTGCAGGTCTACGCCTATTTCTTCGATCTGCCGGCCGATACCGTGATGCGCATGACCCCGCTGGGCCAGGACCGGGCCGAGCCGATCCTGACCGAGGATTTCCGGGGCATCGACGCCAACAGTTCGCCGCTGCGCTTTCGGGCCTGTTTCAGGACTCCGCAGAGCCTTGCGATGATGACCGAAACCTACACGCCCTACGAAAACGCCCGGCCGCTGATCGGGCCGGGCTGGTTCGACTGTTTCGACGCCGCCCGGATCGGCGCCGACCTGGAAAGCGGCAAGGCGCTGGCCTTTCTCGGCGAGGCCAACGTGACCTACGGCATCGATCAGGTGATCGCGGTCTACGACGACGGACGCGCCTATGCCTGGCACCAGTTGAACCATTGCGGCGAGGTGGTCTATGACGGCCAGCCCGCCCCCGAAGGCTGCCCGCCTCCGCCCGAAAGGAAGAAGTGATGGCCGATCTTCTGATCGAACTGTTTTCCGAGGAAATTCCGGCGCGCATGCAGGCGCGTGCCGGCGCCGATCTCAAGCGGCTGGTGACAGACGGGCTGGCAGAGGCGGGGCTGCGCTGCTCCGGCGCGCGGGCTTTCGTCACGCCGCGCCGGCTGGCGCTGCATGTCGAGGGGCTGCCGGGCAAGAGCCCGCTGCGCCGCGAAGAGCGCCGGGGCCCGCGGGCCGACGCGCCGCAAAAGGCGATCGAAGGGTTCCTGCGCGCAACCGGGATGCGCCGCGCGCAGCTTGAAACCCGCGCCACCGCAAAGGGCGACGTGCTGTTCGCGGTGATCGAGCATGCCGGCCGCCCGGCTGGCGAAATCGTCGCCGAGGTGCTGGAGTGCACGGTGCGCAACTTCCCCTGGCCCAGGTCCATGCGCTGGGGGGGCGGGACGCTGAAATGGGTCCGCCCGCTGCATTCGATCCTGTGCCTGCTGTCGGATGAGGCCGGCGCGCGGGTGGTGGCGCTGGACATCGACGGCATCAAGGCCGGAGACAGCACCGCCGGGCACCGGTTCATGGCGCCGGGACGCTTTTCGGTGACCGGTTTTCAGGACTACGCCACCCGGCTGAAGCGCGCCTTCGTGCGCCTCGATGCGGCCGAGCGGGCAGAGGCCATTCGCCACGACGCCACCACCGCCGCCTTTGCCCAGGGGCTGGAACTGGTGGAGGATGCCGCGCTTCTGGCCGAGGTCGCCGGGCTTGTGGAATGGCCGGTGGTGCTGATGGGCGAGATCGAGAGCGATTTTCTGGGCCTGCCCCCGGAGGTGCTGCAGACCTCGATGCGCGAACACCAGAAGTTCTTTTCCGTGAAGGATCCGAAATCCGGGCAGATCGTGCGTTTCGTTACCGTTGCCAACCGCGAAACCGCCGATGACGGCGCCGCCATCCTTGCCGGCAACCGCAAGGTTCTGGCCGCCCGGCTGGCCGATGCCCGGTTCTTCTGGGAAAACGATCTGCGCGTGGCCCGGGCGGGCATGGCCAGCTGGCTGGACGCGCTGGCCCATGTGACCTTCCACAACCGGCTCGGCAGCCAGAAGGAGCGCGTTGCGCGGCTGGAACGGCTGGCGGGCGAACTGGCGCCGGCGACCGGGGCCGATGCGGCGCTGGCGCGCGAAGCGGCGCGCGTTGCCAAGGCCGATCTTGCCTCGGAAATGGTCTACGAATTCCCCGAACTTCAGGGCACCATGGGGCGCTGCTACGCCACGGCCGCGGGCCTTCGGGCCGAGGTGGCTGCCGCCTGCGAAGAGCACTATGCGCCGCTTGGGCCGTCGGATGCGGTGCCGCGGGCGCCGGTCTCGGTGGCGGTGGGGCTGGCGGACAAGATCGACATGCTCGCCGGGTTCTGGGCCATCGGCGAGAAACCCACCGGCAGCAAGGATCCCTTCGCGCTGCGGCGGGCCGCTCTCGGGGTGATCCGGCTGGTGCTGGACAACGATCTGCGCCTGCCGCTGCTGGAGGCGTTCCGGGCGGCGCTGAACGGGCTGGACGAACAGGCGGCCGGCAAGGCGGCGGCCGGCAAGCGGGCTGGCGAAACCGACGCCTGCAAGGCGGATACGGGCGAAAAGCCCGACGGAAAGGCCGTGCCCCGGCAGGACCCCGGCGACGATCTGCTGGCATTCTTCCATGACCGGCTGAAGGTGCATCTGCGCGACCGGGGCATTCGCCACGATGTGATCGACGCCTGTCTGTCCATGCCCGGCAACGATGACCTGAGCCTGCTTGTGCGCCGCGCGCGCGCGCTGTCGGATTTCCTGGAAACCGAGGACGGGGCGAACCTGTTGCAGGGGTTCCGGCGCGCCAACAACATCCTGGAACAGGCCGAGGCGCGCGACGGGGTGGAATATTCCTACGGCGCGGAAGAAAAATTCCTGCGTGCGCCGCAGGAAAAGGCGCTGTTTCGCGCGCTTTCGCAGGAGGGAGGGGCGATCTCTTCGGCGATCGACGCCGAAGATTTCGCGTCGGCCATGGCTTCGCTGGCCTCCCTGCGCGTGGCCATCGACGGGTTTTTCGAAGCGGTGCAGGTGAATGACGAAAACGATGTGATCCGCCGCAACCGGCTGAACATGCTGTCTTCGATCCGCGACCTGTGCCTCGGGGTGGCCGATCTGCGCCGAATCGAGGGCTGAACGCGCGCCGCGGCGGGGCCGGCCACGGGGCGGCGGCCGCCGATCGGGCGGCGGTGATGGCACGAACCGGCTCCGCCGACACCAAGGTTGCGTCGAATCGGCGCGGCGCTATGCTGCGGGCGCAAGTCACGGAGCGCTGCGATGCAGAAAGCAATGGCATTAAGTGGGTTCACCCGTGTTCGACGCGTGGCGCCGATCTCAGCCGAAACCCACGGCGGGCGGGCAAAGTGCCTGCAGCGGTTGATCCGGCTTGACCTGCCGGTTCCCGAAACCGTGGCCCTGTCCTTTGACACCGTGCACCGGATTGCCGCGGGCGAGTTGCCGGATCTGCGGGCCCTGCTGTCGGTGTTCGGCGACCGACCGCTGGTTTCGGTGCGCCCGTCCAGCGAAGACCCCGACTGGGGCGGGCCGGGGGCGATCCTGAACATCGGCATGAACGATGCCCGCCACGGCGAGCTGGTCGACAGCCTTGGCGAAGAGGCGGCCAATGCGCTTTATCTTCGGTTCGTGCAATCCTTCGCCATCAACGTGGCGCGCCTCGATCCGGAAATGTTCGAAATCGACCAGGGGCTGGGGGGCGATGCGCTGCGCGCGGCGCTGGAGGCCTACGAGGCGCAGACCGAGGAATATTTCCCCCAGGACCCGGAGGAGCAGCTTGCCGAGGTGCTGCGCTCGATGGCCCGGGCCTGGGAAGGCACGAGCGCGCGGCTCCTGCGCCAGGCCCGCGGCGCACCGGCCGAAGCGGGGCTCGGGCTGGTGGTGCAGCAGATGGTGCTTGGGGTTGGCCCCGGGGAAAGCGGTGCCGGGGTGATCCAGTTCGTCGACCCGACCACCGGCAAGGCACAGGTGACCGGGCGTTATCTGGGGCAGAGCCAGGGGCGCGATGCGCTGCGCGCGACAACGGGCGCGCTCTTTCTCACCCGGGACGAGCGCGGCGCCTCGCTGGAGGTGAAATGCCCCGAGCTTTTCCAGCGGCTGGTCTCCTACGGCGAAATCTGCCGCGCCCGCCTGCGCGAGGAAATGCAGATCGAATTCACCGTGGAAAACGGCACGCTGCACGTGCTGGATGCGGTGCGCGTGAACCGGACGCCGCGTGCGGCGCTGGAAATCGCCGTCGCGCTGGCCAACGACGGGATCATTACCGAAAACGAGGCCGTGCAGCGCATCGAGCCGCGCTCCCTGAGCGAACTGTTGCACCCGCAGGTGGATCCCGCTGACCCGCGCGACATCTTCGTGACCGGGATTCCCGCCAGCCCGGGGGCGGCGGTCGGGCGCATCGTGTTTTCCTCGGCCGCCGCCCAGGCCAGCGCCGCGCGGGCCGAGCCCTGCATCCTCGTGCGCCGCGAAACCCGCCCCGAGGATGTGCGCGGCATGCATGCGGCCGCCGGGGTGCTGACCGAGCGCGGCGGCGTGACCAGCCATGCGGCAGTGATCGCGCGCGGCCTCGGGCTGCCCTGTGTCGTCGGGGCCGGCGACATGCAGCTGAACGCGAAGGAAAAGACGATGCGCGCCCCCGACGGGCGCCTGTTCCGGGAGGGCGATGTGATCACCCTCGACGGCACCGCCGGAGAAGCGCTGTGCGGGCAGGCGGCGATGCTGGCGCCGGGGCTGGGCGAAGCCTTCCAGGTGCTGATGGGCTGGGCCGAGGCGGCAAGCGACATGGAAATCCGCGCCAACGCCGACACGCCGGCGGATGCGCAGGTGGCGCGTCGTTTCGATGCCCAGGGCATCGGGCTGTGTCGCACCGAGCACATGTTCTTCGAACACGACCGGCTGACCGTGATGCGCGAGATGATCTTCACCGACGACCCGGACGACCGCGCCGCCGCGCTCGAACGGCTGCTGCCGATGCAGCGCAACGATTTCGTCGAACTGTTCGAGATCATGCAGGGCCAGCCGGTGTGCATCCGCCTGTTTGACCCGCCGCTGCACGAGTTCCTGCCCACCGGACGTTCGGGCATGCGCGAACTGGCCGAGGCGCTGGCGATGCCGCTTTCGCGGGTCATGCGCCGCATCGAGGCGTTGCGCGAATTCAACCCCATGCTGGGGATGCGCGGCGTCCGGCTTGGCATTACCGTGCCGGAAATCTACGACATGCAGGCGCGTGCCATATTCGAGGCCACCATCGAGGCCAGCCGCGAGGGCGCCCCGGTCGTGCCCGAGATCATGATCCCGCTGGTTTCGGCGCGCAAGGAGGTGGAAATCGTGAAGTCGCGCGTGGATGCGGTTGCCGCGGCGGTGCGCAACGAACGCGCAGAGGCATTCGACTACCGGCTTGGCGTCATGGCCGAAACCCCGCGCGCCGCGCTGCGCGCCAACGACATTGCCCAGCATGCCGCCTTCCTGTCTTTCGGCACCAACGACCTGACCCAGATGACCTACGGGCTGTCGCGCGACGATGCCGGCCGCTTCATGGGGGACTACGTGGCGCAAGGGGTCTATCCCGAGGACCCGTTTCACATTCTCGATGCCGAAGGGGTCGGGGAATTGATGGAACTCGGCGCCGAGCGCGCCCGCGCGACCCGCCCCGACATCACGCTTGCCATGTGCGGCGAACACGGCGGCAATCCCGAATCCATCGCCTTTTGTCGGGCGCTGGGCTTCGACTATGTGTCGTGTTCCCCCTACCGGGTCCCCGTCGCACGGCTGGCGGCGGCCCACTGGACGCTGAAAAATAGCGTTTCGTGACCGGAAACAGAGGGCAGGACCAGGACCGCGAAAATTTCGTTGAAAATCATCGGGAATCGGCGAATTTTCGCGGAATTTTCGGTGAAACGGATGTTGTCGGCCTGCAACGTGGGGGCCGTGCGCACGGCGGCGTGACTCGACGTGCGCGAGGTTTTGACCTAATTGGGCTGGAGTCTGCCGCCGGCCCGAAGCCGGCATCTGGAAACCTGGAGGGGGAATGTTGCACCCGCGTCTTGCGAGGCTGTTGCTGGTCGTGGCGCTTCTGGCGAGCGCTGCCGGCGCACGGGCGGACGTGTCGCTCAGCCAGTCCAACGCGCCTGCCGCCATCCTGGATGCCGAACTCGGGGCCTTGTTCGGCAATGAACACCAGGCCATGGAGGCCGTCAGCCCGGCGCGGGTGAAGCGGCTGCAGTCGCGCCCCACCGGCGGGCTTTTTGCCCGGCGCGCGCCGCGGTTCTCCTACAGCCGGGAATATCTGGGCAGCCTGCCCGTGGCCAAGGGGGGGAAAAGCTGGCGCTGCCTCAGCGAAGCGCTGTATTTCGAGGCCCGCGGAGAATCCGTCAAGGGCCAGTTTGCGGTGGCCGAGGTGGTTCTGAATCGCGTCGACAGCCCGAAGTTTCCCGACACCGTATGCGCGGTGATCAACCAGGGCACGGGGCGGCGTTTCCAATGCCAGTTCACCTATCGTTGCGACGGGCGCAAGGAAACCATTACCGATCGCGTGGCCTGGGAAGAGGTCGGCAAGGTGGCGCGCATCGTGCTTGACGGCAAGAAACGCGACCTGACCGGCGGTGCCACCTACTATCACGCCCGTTCGGTGCGTCCGCGCTGGGCGCGCAAGTTTTCACGCACCGCGGCCATCGGGGCGCATTTCTTCTACCGCCTGCCTCTGGAAACTGCCCAGTTGCGCTGACGCGGCCGCCTGCATTCGCCGGGCGCGAAAAGACCGCGGGAACCACGCATGCCGACGCCTGCGCCATGGAAAACCGGGGGCGTTTGCGCTATGGATCGGCCAGTCAGTCCACAACCGGATTCCCGTTCATGAGCACCGACGCCGCCCTCCTGGCCTTCGACAGCCTCAGCGCCCGGGCCCGCGCCAGCGCCGGGGACAATCCGCTGGACCGGATTTCGCTGCGTGATCACGTTGTCGAGGTCGAAATCGGCGCCTTCCAGATCGAGCGCGGGACCACGCAACGCCTCAGCTTCGATGTCGTGGTCGAGGTCAAGCCGCCGGCAGAGCCGCTGCTGGACGATGTCGATCGGGTGCTCTCCTACGATACCATTTCCCGGGTCATCGCCGCCGAACTTGCGTCCGAAAGGCTGAACCTGCTGGAAACCCTGGCCGAGCGTATTGCCGCGCGTCTGCTGAACGAACCGCAGGCCGAGCGCGTCTTCGTGCGCATCCAGAAGCTGGACCGCGGGCCCGGCGCGCTTGGGGTCGAAATCGTTCGCAGCGCGTCGCGCGCCGAACGGCTTGCGCCGTCGCAGCCCCAGGCGGCGCCGCGCCCGGTTCTTGTCTTCCTGTCCAACGCGGCGATCGCGTCCCGGTGGCTGGCGCGTTGGATCGACGAACTGGCAGAGGCCCGAACACCCGTCATCTTGTGTGTCGGTGCGCCTGACAGCCTGCCTGTGCGCTCTGCGATCCCGGCCGTGCAGCGCAGGATCGACCTGCTGGCCATCGAACAGAATGCCTGGGTGCTGGCCGGGCGCGACCAGCGCTGCGTGGTGGTGGACAGTCGGACCGAACTGGACTGGGGGCTCCTGAACGGGCAGATTTCGGTCTGGGCGCCGGCGCGCCTGGTGCTCGACAGCCCGGAACGTCCGGCCGCGGATGCCGATACGCTGCTGGCATGGTTTGCCCGCAAGATGGGCGCACGCGAACTGATCTGCATCGGCACCGATGTGCCCGAGGGCCTGGACATTCCGGCGAAAAGCTGCGCGCCCGATGCGCCGCGCCTGCCGTGAGCCTTGCCAAGGCGCAGGCTTTGTCCGATAGCCGGGGCATGAGCCTCTATTTTCGCCCCGTTTCGCAATTCGGCCCGGCCCGCCCTGCGCAGGCGGAGCGCATCGCACAGGGCTGGTGCTGGTTCAGCGAGGTCGAGGTTCTCGAACGCGGTCGCGCGCCGCGGATCGTTCCGGCCAGTGCGCTGCCCGACGAGGTGCGCGCACGCATCTGCGCCCCGCGCGCCGCGCTTGCCGGTCTGACGCTGAGCGCGCCGCGCATCATGGGCATCGTGAATGCGACCCCTGACAGTTTTTCCGACGGTGGGGTTTTCAACGCGCCCGAAAAGGCCGGCGCGCGGGTGCGCGAGATGGTCGCACAGGGCGCGGACATCATCGACATCGGCGGCGAAAGCACGCGCCCCGGCGCGCAGACGGTTCCCGTTGCCGAGGAGATCGCCCGCAGCGCGCCGGTGGTGCGTGCGGCCTGCGATGCCGGGGTGCCGCTGTCCATCGACACACGCAAGGCGCCGGTGGCGGCGGCGGCGCTTGCGGCGGGCGCAACCATGGTCAACGATGTTTCCGCCTTCAACTACGACCCGCAAATGATTGATGTCGTGGCAAAAAACGATGTTCCTGTTTGCCTCATGCACAGCCGTTCAGATCCGCGGACGATGCAGGACAACCCGGTTTACGACGATGTGCTGCTGGACGTTTTCGATCATCTGCGCGCGCGCCTTGATCTGGCCGAAAGGGCGGGCATTGCCCGCGAAAGGATCATCGTCGATCCGGGAATCGGCTTTGGCAAGACGCTTGAGCACAACCTTGCCCTGCTGCGCCGGCTCGACCTGTTCCACGCGCTTGGCTGCGCGGTGCTGCTGGGTGCGTCGCGCAAGCGTTTCATCGGCACGCTGTCGGGCGAAGAGGTGGCCGAGCGCCGGGTCGCCGGTTCGCTGGGCGTGGCGCTTGCAGCCCTTGGCAAAGGGGTGCAGATTGTGCGTGTTCACGATGTGCGCGAAACCCGGCAGGCGGTGGCGCTGTGGCACGCGGCATCGGGGCTGTGCGTAACCTGAATTTCAAGTTTCAAAAGGCTGATTTCATGACAAAAAAACTGTTCGGCACAGATGGCGTGCGCGGCAAGGCGAACATGGCGCCGATGACCGCCGACATGGCCCTGCAACTGGGGGCGGCGGCGGGGCGGTTCTTCCGCCAGGATCAGGCGCGCAACCACCGGGTGGTCATTGGCAAGGATACGCGCCTGTCCGGTTACATGTTCGAAAACGCCCTGACCGCGGGGTTTGCCTCGACCGGCATGAACGTGCTCTTGCTGGGGCCGGTGCCGACGCCGGCGGTGGGGATGCTGACCACCTCGATGCGCGCCGATGCCGGGGTGATGATCTCGGCCAGTCACAATCCGCATCACGACAACGGAATCAAGTTCTTCGGCCCCGACGGCTTCAAGCTGTCGGACGCGGCCGAGGCGCAGATCGAGCGCTTCGTCGCCGAAGGGGTAGAGCCCGTGCGCGCCGAAAACATCGGCCGGGCCCGGCGCATCGACGACGGGCGCGCGCGCTACATCGAGCGGGTCAAGTCGAGCCTGCCGCCCGGGCAGCGCCTGGCCGGCCTCAAGGTGGTGATCGACTGTGCCAATGGCGCCGCCTACCGCACCGCGCCGGAAGTGCTCTGGGAACTGGGCGCCGAGGTGATCCCGGTCGGGGTTTCGCCTGACGGCTTCAACATCAACGAACGCTGCGGTTCGACGGACACGCGCGCCGCCGCCGAAACCGTGGTTGCGCATGGCGCCGATGTGGGCATCTGCCTGGATGGCGATGCCGACCGGGTGATGATCCTGGACGAAAAGGGCGTGGTGGCCGATGGCGATCAGATCATGGCGCTGTTTGCCAGTCGCTGGGCGCGGGCCGGCCGGCTGAAGGGCGGAGCGCTGGTTGCCACGGTGATGTCGAACCTCGGGCTGGAACGGTTCCTGGACGGGCAGGGATTGTCTCTGGTGCGCACCGGGGTCGGCGACCGCTATGTCGTGGAGCGGATGCGCGAAGGCGGCTTCAACCTGGGGGGAGAGCAGTCGGGCCATATCGTGATGACCGATTTCGCCACCACGGGCGATGGCCTTCTGGCGGGGCTGCAGTTTCTGGCGGCGATGGTGAGTACCGGCAAGCGTGCCTCGGAACTGGCGCATCAGTTCGAGACCGTGCCGCAGATGCTGAAGAACGTGCGTTTTTCCAGAGGGGCCGATCCGCTGGGCCATGAAAAGGTTGCCGGCGGCATCGCCGATGCCGAGCGGCGGCTGCAGGGAATCGGGCGGCTGCTGATCCGCAAGTCCGGGACCGAGCCGCTGATCCGGGTGATGGGGGAATGCGAGGATCACGCGGTGCTGGAAGAGACCGTGGACAGCCTGGTGGCGCTGATCGAAAGCGTCGGCTGAGCCGCGCGCGCCGACCACCGGTTCAGCCCCGGTCAGGCGCGCGCAAAGGCACAGGCACCGGGGCGGCGCCTTTCCCGGAAGCCCGGATAACCCGGACAGCCCGGGCCCGCGCCGGCCGGGCGGCCGGGCGGCCGGCGGCTGTGGTCACCCCTGCCTGCCGCGCGGCTTGCGTATCGGTTCGGGCAGGTATTCGACGCTGGGGTTCTTCTGCGTCGCCTGCGGATATAGCGCCATCATTTCGATGACCTCCGCCGGCATGTCCGAGGACACCGGCAGCCCGATCTCGGCGGCTTCATCGCAGAAGATCGGGTAATCATGGGTCCAGCGCCCTTCGGACAGCATCTGCGCGATGGCCCGGGCCTTTTCCTCGGGCACCGTGCCGGCCAGCAGTTCGGCAGCGGTTTTCTGCACCTGGGAAATGGCCTTTGCGCCCATGTCGGCATTGATCAGCGTCTGGTCGTCGATGTCCTTGATCGGCTTCTTTTTCAGCACTTCCACCAGCGAGGCCGCCGGCTGGTTGCCCAGTTGCGGGTCCACCGGCCCGAGGGTGGCGAACGGGCTCATCCGTATCTCGTCGGCGGCCAGTGCGATCAGGGTGCCGCCCGACATCGCGAAATGGGGAACGAACACCGTGACCTTGCCGGGGTGCGCCTTGACGGCGCGGGCAATCTGGGTGGCCGCAATCACCATGCCGCCGGGCGTGTGCAGGATGATGTCGATGGGCGTGTCGTTGCCGGCGGTGTGGATGGCGCGCAGCACCGCTTCGCTGTCGTTTATGTCGATGTAACGCATGACCGGAAAGCCGAGAAAGCTCATGGTTTCCTGGCGGTGCACCAGCAGGATCACCCGCGAGCCCCGCTGTTTTTCCATCTTCGACAACTGTCGCCGGCGCAGCCCTTCCAGCATCTTGCGTTGAAATAGCGGCTGCAGCGCCGACAGGATGAAGAACAGCCAGATCAGGTTGCCGATGTTCAGTTGGTCCATGAGATCCCCCTTCGCTGCGCTGCATGTGCCTTCATGTAAGCGCAGTTTGTCGGATTTGAACAGGGCGAACCGGGTTCAGGGGCAGCGCGTCGATGCCCGCTGGCCGATGACAGGCCCGGCAAGGACGCGCGCCGGCGCGCGGGGGGGGGCGGCGGGTTTCGCGCACGGATGCCGCGCGAGGGATGACCGGCAGGACCGGCACGACCGGCACCGGCGTGCCGGCCCGCCAGCCGCGCTCGGCGGGCCGGAGCCCTGGCCCGACCGGTGCGTGCCATCGACACCATGTCGGCACCATCGTGAAGGATGCTCCCGGCTCAACGCGGGCACGACGCCGGCACGACGATGAGCCGCCGGTTCCCCGGCCCGCGCTCCATCGCTTGCCAGCGCCGCCACAACGGCCGCGCCCGCAACAAGGGCGCCCCGGCCGGCGAGCCGCCCTGTCCGTGGGTGAAGCCCCGGCTCAGTTCTTTTCCTGGTCCACCAGCTTGCCGGCGGAAATCCACGGCATCATGTCGCGCAGCCGCTTGCCGACCTGTTCGATCTGATGGGCGTCGTTCAGCCGCCGCGTGCCCTTGAAGAACGGCTGGCCGACGCTGTTTTCCAGCATGAAATCGCGCACGAAGGCGCCCGACTGGATGTCGTTCAGCACCGCCTTCATGCGCGCCTTGGTTTCCGCGCGCGGCAGCACCCGCGGCCCCGAGACATATTCGCCGTATTCGGCGGTATTGGAGATCGAGTAGTTCATGTTGGCGATGCCGCCTTCGTAGATCAGATCGACGATCAGCTTGACCTCGTGCAGGCATTCGAAATAGGCCATCTCGGGCGCATAGCCGGCCTCGACCAGGGTTTCGAAACCCATGCGGATCAGTTCCACAAGGCCGCCGCACAGCACCGACTGTTCGCCGAAGAGGTCGGTTTCGCATTCTTCCTTGAAGGTGGTCTCGATGATGCCCGAACGCCCGCCGCCGATGGCCGAAGTGTAGGACAGCGCCAGTTCCATCGCCTTGCCGGAGGCGTCCTGATCCACCGCCACCAGGCAGGGCACGCCGCCGCCCTTGACATATTCGCCGCGCACCGTGTGGCCCGGACCCTTGGGGGCCATCATGATCACGTCCACGCCCGGTTTCGGCTCGATCAGGTTGAAATGGATGTTCAGCCCGTGGGCAAAGGCAATCGCCGCGCCGTCGCGGATGTTGTCGTGGACGTATTTTTTGTAGGTCTCGGCCTGCAGTTCGTCGGGCATGGTGAACATCATCAGGTCGCACCAGGCGGCGGCCTCGGCAATGCCCATCACCGTCAGCCCCTCGGCCTCGGCCTTCTTCGCGCTGGCAGAGCCTTCGCGCAGGGCGACGACAACGTTCTTCACGCCGCTGTCGCGCAGGTTCAGCGCATGGGCGTGGCCCTGGCTGCCGTAGCCCAGGATGGCCACCTTCCTGTCCTTGATCAGGTTGATGTCGCAATCGCGGTCGTAATAAACGCGCATTCTGGAGGTCCTTTTGCTTGGGGTGGTATGGTTGATTGCGAAAATACATATGAAGGCGGTAATTTCCGTTCAAAAATTGAAGAAAATCGTATAACTGCGATTATATTATTCGTGTTTTGCGGAAAAGATGACAAAATCATGCTTGACGATGCCAGCCGGCGCCTGTTGCGCCATCTGCTCGACGCGCCGCAGGCGCCGGTCGCCGAACTCGCCCGGCGCGCGGCCATGACACCGGCCACGGCGGCGCGCCGGATCGCGCGGATGAAAGCGGACGGGATCTTGCGCGGCCAGCATGCGGTGATCGACTGGCGCGCGCTCGGCTATTCGGTGGGGGTATCGCTGCGCTTCACGCTCGACAAGACCGACCCGCGCGCCTTCGACGCGTTTCAGGCCGCGGCGCGAAAGGTGCCCGAGGTGATCGAGATGCAGACATTCCTGGGCCGCGTAGACGTGCGCCTGGCGCTGGTGGCGCGCGACATGGCGCATTATCAGGAGGTCTACCGAAGCCGCATCCTGACCCTGCCCCATGTCGCCGATATCGAGGCGCTGATGCACATCACCTCGATCAAGTCCACACGGGCGCTGCCGGTATGACCGATCTGGACGCACTCGACCGGCGTCTGCTGCGCGCACTGGTGGCCGATGCCACCGCCACCGCCGGGGAGCTGGCCCGCCGCTTCGGCTGTTCGCAACCGGTGGTGTGGCGGCGCATCCGGCGGCTGCAGGAGGCAGGTGTGATCGCCGGGCGCCGGGTCGATCTGGACCTCGGGCGCCTGGGCTTTGGGGTGAGCGTGTTCCTGGGGGTCAAGCTGGCCACGAGGGGGCGGGTGAGCCTTGAGGATTTCGAACGCGCCGCCAGCGCCATCCCCGAGGTGCAGATGGTCGAACATGTGCTGGGGCTTTACGACTACCGGCTGCGGGTGGTGGCCCGCGACCTGGCCGACTTCGAGCGCGTCTTGCGCCGGCGGATCATGACGCTTCCCGGCGTCGGGGATGTGGAGGCCAACGTGCTGCTCAGCGAAGAGCGTCTTGCCGGCCCGCTTGGCTAGCGCCGGTCGCGCATGCGGGGGGCGGCACTGGAGCCGGCCGCCGATGCGGCGCGGCGCATGACACGGGGCAGGCGGCGCCCCGGGGGGCGGACGGGGGGCAAAGGGGGGCAAGGGGGGCAAGGCGGGGGCAAGGCTCCCGCCGCCGCGCCGGAGACGCACCCTGGATACGCACCCCGGGTCCGGCGGGCGTGGCCTGACGCGACAGGCTCCTGGCGCCGAAATCCCCCACCGATTTCGGTCCGTTTTGTTTCGGGAAAACGGCGCCGGTGGGGCTGGCTTTTGCTTGCCATTCCCCGGGGGGCAGCTAATTTGGCGAAAAAAAGGAGCCCGTTCGATGCCAGCCCTGCTTGACGATATCGACCCCGACGGCATGCTTGAATTTTCGGTGGTGTTCACCGACCGTTCGCTGAACCACATGTCCGCCGCCTTTCAGAAGGTGATGCGCGACATTCACGATACCCTGTGTGAGGTCTATGGCGCCTACACCGCCGTTGTCGTGCCCGGCGGCGGCACCTATGCCATGGAGTCGGTCGCGCGCCAGTTCGCCACCGGCGAAAAGGCCCTGGTCATTCGCAACGGCTGGTTTTCCTATCGCTGGAGCCAGATATTCGAAGCCGGCGCCATTCCCGCGGACGAGGTTGTGCTCAAGGCGCGCCGCCAGGGCAACGCGACCGATGCGCCGTTTGCGCCGCCCGCCATCGAACAGGTGGTCGAGCGAATCGCCGAAGAACGCCCGGGCATCGTCCTGGCCCCGCATGTGGAAACCGCCTCGGGCATCATCCTGCCGGACGAATACATTCGCGCCGTGGCCGAGGCGGTTCATGGCGTGGGCGGGCTGTTCGTCCTGGACTGCATTGCCTCGGGGGCGGTCTGGGTGGATATGCGCGCCACCGGGGTGGACGTGCTGATCTCTGCCCCGCAAAAGGGCTGGTCGTCGTCGCCCTCGGCGGGGCTTGTCATGCTTGGCAGCCGGGCGCTGGAGAAGCTGGAGCGCACCCGATCCACCAGCTTTGCGCTGGACCTGGCGAAATGGGCGGGGATCATGCAGGCTTACGTCAACGGCGGCCACGCCTACCACGCCACCATGCCGACGGACGCATTGCGCGGCTTTCGCGACAACATGCTGGAGGCACGGGCGCGCGGCTTCGATGCGCTCAAGGCGGCGCAGTGGGATCTGGGACGCCGGGTGCGCGCGCTGCTGGCCGAGCGCGGGGCCCGGTCGGTCGCCGCCCCGGGATTCGAGGCGCCGGGCGTGGTGGTCAGCTATACCGACGACCCGGAAATCCAGAACGGCAGCAAGTTCGCCCGGCTCGGGGTCCAGATCGCCGCAGGCGTTCCGCTGCAATGCGATGAGGGGGACGCCTTCCGCAGCTTCCGGCTGGGCCTTTTCGGCCTGGACAAGCTTGCCGATGTCCCGGCCTGCGTCGCCCGGTTGCAGGCGGCGGTGGACAAGGTGATGCCGGGGTGATGACGGGGGTGACGGCGGTGGTGATGACGGGGGTGACGGCGGTGGTGATGACCGGGGTGATGACGGGGGCCGCCGACGCAGGCCCTGGCGTCCCGGCCCGCGGGGCGCTGGCGCGCTGACAGACAGGCCGGAGGCAGGTGGTTCGGTTACACCTGCGCCTGCATCCGCATCCACACCCACACCCACACCCGCGCCTGCATCCACACCCGCATCCGCGCCCGCATCTGCACCGGCGGCTGCGGGCTCATCGCGGGCCCATGCCGGCGCGCATCAGCGCCTGGCGCAATGGCACGATGTCATGGGCCATCTTCAACCCGATCAGGCGCATGTCCTGCAACGGGCGGCTGGGCGAACGGGTCACGCGGTTGAACAGGTCGATCGCCCGCGCCCGGCGCGCGATGTCGGGGCCGCGCGCGCGTTCGAAGGCCGCGAGCATGGCCGCGCTCCCCAGCCCGTCCGGGTTGGCGCGCGCAAGTTCCAGCAGCCTGGCAATGTCGTTGAGCGAGGTATTCAGCCCCTGCGCGCCGATCGGCGGCAGCACATGCGCAGCCTCGGCCACGATCGCGCAGCGCGCGGCCACAAGCCGGCTGGCGCGCTGCGACACGATGGGAAACATCGCCCGCCTCGAAACCAGCTTCATCCGCCCGAACAGCCCGGCCGAACGGCGTTCCATCTCGGCGTTGAAACGCGCCGGCTCCATGGCCAGAAGCTCGGCCGCCCGGCGCCCCGGGTTCATCCAGACCACGGCCGAGGCGGGCTGCCCGTCCACATCCGGGAGCGGCACCATGGTGAACGGCCCGCCGTGGTGGTAGATCTCGGTGCTGACATTGCCATGCGCCACCTGGTGGGCCGCGGTGAACGCCAGCGATTTCTGTCCATGGCGGGTGACGCGAACGCCGATGCCCAGGGCATCGCGCACCGGCGAATTGCGCCCGTCGGCGGCAATGACCAGGCGTGCCGACAGGCGCGTGCCGTCATCGAGCGTGACCAGCGCTTCGTCGGTGCGGGTCACAAGCGCGCGAAACCCGCGTCCCAGGCGCAGCGAGACATTGGGCTCTTGTTCCAGCCGTTTCATCACCTCGCGACGAAAGACCCAGTTGAGAAAGTTCCAGCCGAACGGGGCCGTGCCCATGTCGTCCGAGCGAAACGCGCGTTCGCCCCGCAGGGCCGGCGGTTCTCCGGCGGTATCGACAATGCGCAGCGCCTGAAGCGCCACTCCGAAAGGGGCCAGCCCTTCCCAGAGCCCGGCGTCCTCGAACAGCCGGCGCGCGGGTTGCAGAAAGGCGGTCGAGCGCAGGTCGCTGCCCTCGGCGTCGCCCTCGGTGACCGGGGGCGACGGATCGGCAAGGATCACGGAAAATCCGGCCCGGCCGAACGCCGCCGCCGCCGAAAGGCCGGCAGGACCGCCGCCCGAAATGAAGATATCGGTCTTTTCGCGTTTCATGGGCCGCCGGTGCCGGGTGCTTTTCGGCGGTCATGCTAGGGCTGCGCGCGCGCCGGCACAAGGGGACACTTACCCGCGGGGCACCTCCGCTGCCAGCGCCCGGAGAAAGCCGGACAGATCGTCGGTCCGGTAATGGATGTGGCGCCGCGCCGGGACCGGCCTTTCGCCCACCAGAACCGTGCGCATCCCCATCTCGTGCGGGGCCTCCAGATTGCGCGGGTCGTCCTCGAACATCGCCGCCCGACGGCAGTCGGCGCCATCGCGCGCCAGCACCGCCTCGAAGGCAGAGCGTTCGGGTTTCGGGTGAAACCGCGCGTGTTCGACGCCGTAAACCGCATCGAAGACGCCGGAAAGGCCGCGCGCCTCCAGCACCCGCCCCGCATAGGAGCCAGACCCGTTGGTATGGACGATCTTGCGCCCGGGCAGCGCGTCGATGGCCGCGGCAAGCTCGGGCGCGGGCCGCAGCGATGAAAGGTCGATGTCATGCACCTCGTCAAGGTAGGGCCCCGGATCGACTCCGTGCTCGCGCATCAGCCCGGCCAGCGTGGTGCCATAGCGCTGCCAGTAGGTCCTTCGCATGCGGTCGGCTTTGGCGCGCTCCACCCCGAGGCAGCGCATGACCCAGTCCGTCATGCGCTGCTCGATCTGCGCAAAAAGCGCAGCCTCGGGCGGGTAGAGCGTGTTGTCCAGGTCAAAGACCCAGTTGCGCACATGGCTGAAGCTTCGGGCGGGCATGGGGCCGACCCTAGCGGCGTGGCCGCGCCAGTGCAAACCCGCCGGCAAATCCGGCCGGCGGCAGGCGGCGGGCACGGGCGGGCACGGGTACGGGCGGGGCGGGGGCGATGGTAGACGGCACGGGCGGGGGGCAGGGGCGATGGTAGACGGCACGGGCGGGCCGCGGGCTGCGGGCTGCGGGCGGCGGGCACGCGCGCGCGTGAAGCGATGGCGCAAGGCGCGGGCGGGCTGCGACGGCGGAGCCGCTTGATTGTGCCGG
>JALSRF010000502.1 GCA_026984895.1 Paracoccaceae bacterium | reverse complement strand
GACGGGATTCGCGGCTTCGGCCCGGTGCGAAAGCAGGCGGCCGCCCGGGCGGTGGCGCGCGCCCGGACGCTTTTGGCCGCCCTGGACGCGGAGGGCTGAAAACCGCGCCGGAACCGGCGGCGCCCGCGGCGGCCGGGGGCGCCCCGTTGCCCCCGTCACCACCGTCACAACCGTCACCCCCGCGCTTCGTCGCCCCCGTCACTCCCGTCGCCTCGTCGCCCCCGCGCCCCAGTGTCCGATTGCCCGGCCGGCGGGCGCATGTGCTTGACGAGGGCGGCGAAGCCATTCAACATCCTGCGCTCATGGCCCGCGCCAAAGGTCCGCGCCACAGGTCTGAACCCATGGCGTGCGCACCGGCGCCGGCAGTGGGCTGAAACGGCAGCGGGCGAAGGCGCAGGAGCCGGGAGGGAAACCGGATGCAACGGCAGGAGCGGGCGTTTGATGATCCGGCGCCGCGGACGCAGCGGGCGCAGCCGACGCCGCCGACGCCACGGGCGCAGCGCGCGCGTGGGCGCGTGGTTCTGGGTTTTGGTGTTCAGGGGGTGCGCCGGCTGCGCCAGGAGGGGTGCGCGCGCTGTCTGATGCCCAGCCCCCTGGGCGGCGCCCCGCTGGCGGTGGTGGTCAATACGGCCGGCGGGCTGACCGGGGGCGATCGTTTCGCTGTCGAGCTTTCGCTTGGCGCGCGGGCGCGGCTGGTGCTGACCACCCAGGCCGCCGAGCGGCTCTACCGCAGCGCCGGCGGGCGGGCCGAGATCCGCAACCGGGTGGAACTGGGGCGCGGGGCGCGCCTTGACTGGCTGCCGCAGGAGACGATCGTGTTCGACGGGGCCGGGCTCGACCGTCGCCTGGAGGTGGACATGGCGCAGGATGCCCGTTTTCTGGGGCTGGAAATGCTGGTGCTCGGGCGCCGGGCAATGGGCGAGGCGCTCAGCCGTGCCCGGCTGGCCGACCACTGGCGGATTCGCCGCGCCGGGCGGCTGTTGCATGGCGAGGCGCTGCGCCTCGAGGGCGATATCGCGGCGCTGGGGCAGCATCCGGCGCTGCTTGACGGCGCGCGTGCGCTTGCGACAATGGTGCTGGTTGCACCCGGGGCCGAAGCCATGCTTGAAAGGGCGCGCGCCCTGCTGCCCGGCGGCGGTGCGGGCGCGGCGGGGCTGCGTGGCGCTGCCTCGGCCCGGGACGGGCGGCTGCTGGTGCGCTGGCTGGCCGCGGACCTGATGGAACTGAAAGCGGCGCTGGCGCGCTGGCTGGAGGGGTTTCCGGGCGCTGCGGTGCCGCGGTTGTGGCAGGTCTGAAGGCCCGTTTTTTCGGGCCCGGACACCCCGGATGTCCCCGGACGCCCCCGGGCGATCCCCGCGGCAGCCTGCGGGGCCATCGCGGCGAGGGGCCGGGGCCTGCGGGGGACCGGGGCCTGCGGGGCGGCCTGCGGGATGCCGGATGAAGCCGGATGAAGCCGGAGAGAAAGCCGGGCAAGAAGCCCCGCGGCGCGGAGAAAAGGCGATGAGGAAGCGGCGATGAAGCTGACACCGAGGGAAAAGGACAAGCTGCTGATCAGTCTTGCGGCGATGGTGGCACGCGCCCGGCTGGCGCGCGGGGTCAGGCTCAACCACCCCGAGGCGGTGGCGCTGATCACCGATTTCGTGGTCGAGGGCGCGCGCGACGGGCGCTCGGTGGCCGATCTGATGGAGGCGGGCGCCCATGTGCTGACCCGCGAACAGTGCATGGAGGGCGTGGCCGAGATGATCCCGGATGTGCAGGTCGAGGCGACCTTTCCCGACGGCACCAAGCTGGTGACCGTGCATCGCCCCATTCGCGCGGGCGCGGGCGTGACGGGCGCGGGCGCGACGGGCGCGGGTGCGACGGGCGAGGGCGCGGGTGCGACGGGCGAGGGCGCGTCATGATCCCCGGAGAGCTTTTCCCCGCCGCGGGCGAGATCGAACTGAACGCCGGGCGCAAGGCGCTGGTCCTGGAGGTGGCCAACGGCGGCGACCGGCCGGTGCAGGTCGGCAGTCATTTCCATTTTGCCGAGGCCAATGCGGCGCTGGCGTTCGACCGCGCGGCGGCGCGCGGCATGCGGCTGGACATCCCCGCGGGCACCGCGGTGCGCTTTGAGCCGGGCCAGCGGCGCGAGGTGGCGCTGGTGCCGATCGGCGGGGCGCGCCGGGTGTTCGGGTTCAACGGGCAGGTGATGGGAGAGCTCGGATGAAACGCTTTGCCCTGGCGCTGGCCGCCCTGGTGCCGCTCGCCCCGGTGGCGCCCGCGCCCCTTGCCGCCCAGGACTGCAGCGCGCAAGGCGACCTGACGGGCCAGGCGGCGGCGCGCTGCGCCGAAATGGAATGGCTGAGCGCCGACCACGAACTGAACGACGCCTGGCATCTGGCGATGGCGGCGGCGCGCCGTCTGGATCAGCTTGTGCCGCCGCACGAGCGCCCGGTCTCGGAGCAACTGCGCGCGGCGCAGCGCGCCTGGATCGCGTTCCGGGACCGCGCCTGCGCGGCGGAAAGCATGCTGCGCGCGGGGGCGGATCGGCCGGAGATGAAATTCGGCTGCCTGCGACGCCTGACCCGCGACCGGATCACGGACCTGTATTTCTTTGCCGAAGCGAACTGACGGAGCCCCAATGCCCAGGAAAATCTCCCGCGAAGCCTATGCCGACATGTATGGCCCGACGACCGGCGACAGGCTGCGGCTGGCCGATACCGATCTGGTGGTCGAGGTCGAACGCGACCTGACCACCTACGGCGAAGAGGTGAAGTTCGGCGGCGGCAAGGTGATCCGCGACGGCATGGGGCAAAGCCAGGCCACGCGCGCCGAGGGCGCCGTGGATACCGTCATCACCAATGCGCTGATCGTCGATCACACCGGCATCTACAAGGCCGATGTGGGGCTGAAGGACGGGCGCATCGCGAAGATCGGCAAGGCCGGCAACCCCGACACCCAGCCGGGCGTGGACATCGTCATCGGGCCCGGTACCGAGGCCATCGCCGGCGAGGGGAAGATCCTCACCGCCGGCGGGTTCGACAGCCACATCCATTTCATCTGCCCGCAACAGGTGGACGATGCGCTGCATTCGGGCATCACCACCATGCTGGGCGGGGGCACCGGGCCTGCGCACGGAACGCTGGCCACCACCTGCACGCCGGGGCCCTGGCATATCGGGCGCATGCTGCAGGCCGCCGACGGGCTGGCGATGAACGTCGGCTTCGCCGGCAAGGGCAACGCCAGCCTTGCGGGCGCCCTTGTCGAACAGCTCGAAGGCGGCGCCTGCGCGCTGAAGCTGCACGAGGACTGGGGCACCACGCCCGCGGCCATCGACAACTGCCTGAGCGTGGCCGACGACATGGACGTGCAGGTGATGATCCACACCGACACGCTGAACGAGGCGGGGTTTGTCGAAAACACCATCGCCGCCTTCAGGGGGCGCACCATCCACGCCTTTCACACCGAGGGCGCCGGCGGCGGCCACGCCCCCGACATCATCCGCGTGGCGGGCGAGGCCAACGTGCTGCCCGCCTCCACCAACCCGACCCGGCCCTATACCGTCAACACGCTGGAAGAGCATCTGGACATGCTGATGGTCTGCCATCACCTGGATGCCAACATCCCCGAGGACGTGGCCTTCGCCGAAAGCCGCATCCGCCGCGAGACCATCGCCGCCGAGGACATCCTGCACGACCTGGGCGCCTTTTCCATCATCGCTTCCGACAGCCAGGCCATGGGGCGCGTGGGCGAGGTCATCATCCGCACCTGGCAGACTGCCGACAAGATGAAGAAGCAGCGCGGCCGGCTGGCGCTCGAAAGCGGCGACAACGACAATCTGCGGGTGCGCCGCTATATCGCCAAATACACCATCAACCCGGCCATCGCCCACGGCATGGCGCATGAAATCGGCAGCATCGAGCAGGGCAAGCGCGCCGATCTGGTGCTGTGGAGCCCGGCCTTTTTCGGGGTCAAGCCCGAGATGGTGCTGATCGGCGGTTCCATCGCGATGAGCCAGATGGGCGACGCCAATGCCTCGATCCCGACGCCCCAGCCGGTGGTCTCGCGCCCCATGTTCGCCGCCATGGGGCGGGCGGTCGAGGCATCGGCGGTCAGCTTCGTCAGCCAGGCGGCCCAGGCGGCGGGGATCGGCGCGCGGCTGGGGCTGCGGCGCGAAACCGTGGCCGTGCAGGGCACCCGTGCCCTCGGCAAGGCGCAGATGGTGCTGAACGACGCGCTGCCGGTCATCGAGGTGGACCCGGAAACCTACGCGGTGCGCGCCGATGGCGAACTGCTGACCTGCGAACCGGCCCGGGTGCTGCCCATGGCGCAGCGCTATTTCCTGTATTGAGGCGCCGCGCATGACCGCCCCGGTTGCCCGTGTCCTGCATCGTGCCGGCGACTGGTCCGGCGCGCACGATCGGGTCACCCTCGGCTACGAGGCGCGCTTCGTGCGCCGCAGGATGCTGACCACGGATCGGGGCGAACGTTTTCTGGTCGATCTGGCGCAGGCGATTTCGCTGGCCCAGGGCGATGCGTTCGAACTGGCCGACGGCCGGCTGATCGCGGTGATCGCCGCCCAGGAACCCCTGCTGGAGATCACCGCGGCGGATGGGGCCGAGGCCGCCGACGCTGCCCGCACGCTGGCCCGGCTTGCCTGGCATGTCGGCAACCGTCACGCGCCCTGCCAGATCCTGCCCGACCGGCTGCTGATCGCACCCGACCATGTGTTGCGCGAGATGGTCGAAACCCTGGGCGGCAAGCTGCGCGAGGTGCGCGCGCCCTTCACTCCCGAGGGCGGCGCCTACGGGCACGGGCGCACCCATGGCCACAGCCATTGAGGCGCGCGATGGATGCCGACACCCTCCTGAAGCTCAACCGCTGGTTCTCCCCGGCCTTTCCGACCGGCGGCTTTGCCTGGTCGCACGGGCTGGAAAGCGAGATCGCCGCGGGGCGGGTCAGGGCGCCCGCACAGCTGGCCGACTGGCTGGCGGCGGTGCTTGAACAGGGCGCCGGGCGCAACGATGCCATCCTGCTGGCCGCCAGTTGGCGGGCGGGCGACGACGACGCCGAACGCCAGGCGCTGGCGGAACTGGCGCTGGCGCTGGCCCCGGGGGCCGAACGCGCGGCCGAAACGCAGGCGCAGGGGGCGGCCTTTGCGCGCACGCTTGGCGAAAGCGGCGAGATGAACCTGCCGCCCTGGCCTCTGCCGGTGGCGGCCGGGGCGGCGGCGCGCGCGGCCGGGCTGGCGCTTGGCGATACGCTGCTGCTCTACCTGCAGGCCTTTGCCGCCAACCTGGTGAGCGTCGCCGTGCGCCATGTGCCGCTGGGCCAGAGCGCCGGGCAGGCGGTTCTGGCGGGGCTTGCGCCGGCGATCCGGCAGACAGCCGAAGCGGCCGGGCAGGCGACGACCGACGACCTGGGCGGCTGCGCCCTTGCCGCCGACATCGCCAGCCTCGAACATGAAACCCTGCAACCGAGGATGTTTCGGTCATGACCTTGCGAAACGGCCCGCTGCGCGTGGGCATCGGCGGCCCGGTGGGCAGCGGCAAGACCACGCTGAGCGAACAGCTGTGCCGCCGCCTGGCGCGGCAACTGTCGATGGCGGTGATCACCAATGACATCTACACCCGCGAGGACGCCGAACACCTGATGCGCGCCCAGGTGCTGGCGCTGGAGCGCATCCGCGCCGTCGAAACCGGCGGCTGCCCGCATACGGCGATCCGCGAGGATGCCTCGATCAACCTCGCGGCGGTGGCCGACCTGCGGGCCGCCTTCCCCGATCTCGAACTGATCCTGATCGAAAGCGGCGGCGACAACCTGGCCGCGACCTTCAGCCCGGAACTGGTGGACCTGACGATCTACGTGATCGATGTTGCCGCCGGCCAGGACATTCCGCGCAAGGGCGGCGCGGCGCTGACGCGCTCGGACCTGCTGGTGGTGAACAAATGCGATCTGGCGCCCCATGTGGGGGTATCGCTGGATCGCTACCGCGCCGATGTCGAGACGATGCGCGCCGGTCGTCCTGCGGTCATGGCCGAACTGCGCCGGGGCATCGGCACGCAGGCGGTGATCGATCTCATCGCCGATCTCGGGGGGCTTTCGATGCCGTCCTGAGCGATGCGCGGCGCCGGCCGGCGGCTGTGGCGGCCGGCGGCCGTGCCAGAACCGGCGCGCGCCCCGGTTGGCCGCGGGCGGCGCGGCGCGCCCGGGGCACACCCCCGCCGGGCCGGCGTTTCGGGGGGGGGCGTTTCCGGGGGGGCATTT
>JALSRF010000501.1 GCA_026984895.1 Paracoccaceae bacterium | reverse complement strand
CCGATGGCCTCTGCCGCGGCGATCGGTGTCAGGCCGATGCGGAATTCCTGTGGCTTTATTTCCCTTGGGCAACCGATTTTCATCGCTGTCTCTCCGTGCATGTCATGCGGGGTCGCCCAAGTCATCGCGCGAATACGCCGGGAGAGCTTTGAAAAGCGCTTGGCATTCCCCCGCCGCTTCGGTAATTTATCCCGTCAAATGGAGAAATTGTCGAAGAAATCACTCATATGCAGGAACTTGATAGTATAGATCGGCGAATTCTGGATGTTCTCCAGAAGGATGGGAGAATCACGAATGCCGACCTGGCAGAGCGCGTGAACCTGTCGCCATCGGCCTGTCATCGCCGGGTGCAGCAACTGGAAAAAGCCGGCTTCATCAGGGATTACGTCGCGCTGCTCGACCCCAGGCTGATGGGCCGGCCGGCGACGATTTTCGTCGAGATCACGCTTTCGGGGCAGGCCGATGAAGTGCTTGATGCGTTTGAGCGCGAAGTCGCCAGGATACCGGACGTGCTGGAATGCCATCTGATGGCGGGCACGGCCGATTACCTGCTGAAGGTGGTCGCCTTCGATACCGAGCATTTCGCCCGCATCCACCGCCGCTATCTGGCGCGCCTGCCCGGAGTCGCACAGATGCATTCCTCTTTCGCGCTGCGCACCGTGTTCAAGACCACCGCCTTGCCGGTATAGCCGCCCCGGCCTCAACTCCGGCACCGGCCCGCGATTCGCCCGGCATTCGCCCGATTGTGGCAACAGTATGGCCGAAATCTGTCGATTTGCGCGCGCACGGTGAAATGCGGGTGGCAAATTCCGGCGGTTTCTTTCCCGGCGCGCAGCACCCGGGTATCACCCGCGTGTCGCCTTGCAGCAGCGGCGCGGACACCGGGAACGGGGCCGGGGCGGGGGCTCGACGCCTGCAACGCACATGCCCGCGGGAAAGGGACAGGACAAGGGAAGGGAACATGACTCCGATCGAAAAGGTTCGCGCCAGGGCCGAGGCATTGAATACGCTCGGGGTCTCGCGCTCTGCCACAGAGGCGGAAATACACGCGGCATGGCGCCGTCAGGTCTTCAGGCTGCACCCGGACCAGAACCCGGGAAAGGAAGCGGAATTCGGGCGCATCCGGTGGGCTTACGATCTGCTGTGCGAAGGCGCCGGTTCGGCCCGGGCTCCGGCCCCGCCAGCCGGACAGCCGCGCCCGCGACGCCCCGATCTGTGCGAACGAGTCATGGAACTGCCCGAGCGCACGATTGCCGAATGTCGCGCGGCGCTCGACAGCCGCCCGTCACGGCGCAAGGTGACCGATCATCTTCCCGGTTCGGTGCGGCGCCGGGGACGCGAGATGACCTTTCTGGTGCGCACGCCGCTGGTCGAGGGTCCGAACCGCATCGCCCTGCCCGCCGACAACGAAGCACACCCGCGCCCGGTGCCGCCACGGGTGGTGCGGTTCAATTCGCCCCGCTCCGGGGTGGGGATCATCAACGTGCCCGCCGCGTTGCTGCCACAGATGTTTCCCGGCGCCCGGCGGGTCTCCATCGAATTCACCGGCGCGTGAAGCCGGGCAGCCCCCCCTGTCAGCACCAGCGCGGCGCACGGCCGCCCGAAACGACAAACCCCCGCGCTTGCGCCCGGGGGTCGTCTTCGGCGGGGTGCCCCGCCCGGGTTACTGCCCCATGAAACCGCCAAAGATATAGGCCGGGGTCACACCATCCGCGCTAACGCCGGTGCCGTTGAAGCTGCCGCCCACGTCTGCCGCATTGACCCCATAAAAGCTGCCTTGCAATCCGGTCGTGCCGACAGAGGTCAGGGCCAGGTTCGCCGGGTTCGCCACCGACCATGTGCCATTGAAACCATTGCCCGAAATGGTCGCCGGGTCGATGGTGATGACCGTATTCGGGGCGATCGTGAAGCCAGGATCGGAACCGCTGTCGCTCACCGTCATCGAGCCGCTGACGGTGCCGGCGCCAAAATCTGCCGCAAGAGCCAGAGAACCATCACCGAAACTCACGTTGCTCGTTCCGTGCCCGATAGCCAGATTGGCGTAACCCGCGTAGGTCGCCGTTCCCGTCAGGGCGGCCATCTGGACCGGATCGGTTTTCAGCCCCGCGGCGTAGTAGGTTGCACCATGCGTGCCATCTGCAAATCCGATATACGCATAGCCCATCGACACCTGACTGTCGGCGGAATATCCGGCTGTGTACGGAAGGAGTGCCATTTCGGCCGATCCGTCAGCACTGGTGCCATAAAACAATCCTTTGGCGCCGTCCCATGTCAATTTGAATTCCTGGCCACTGACCGTTGCGATGACGACATCAGGATCAGAGGTTTCCTGGTAGGTCACTTGAACTGCCCCGGTCCCGGTGGGATTCTCAGCACTATCGAGTAACAGCCCGTTTCCCGAGGACGAAAAGATCAGATTTGGCGTGTCAACGGTTTTCACCCCGTTCGCGTAGCCCGCCGGCACCGCCGTCCGAGTAGATGCGCAACCAGCGGTAAGCGCAGCCAGTCCCAAAAAAGCAAAGTTGATCCGTGATTTCGTGTTTGTCATTTCGTCCCTCCAACATCGGGACGTGATTTCACGACCCGTGAATTCCCCGTTCTCCCAATGGCGTGCAATGAAACCCGGATGGCGAAAAGCCTTGGGCGCGCGGGCCAGTCTTGCCGATTTGTCGTGATTTCAAGTCCCTTCCCCACGATCAGCCTTTTCATGATCAGATTTTCCTGGCTGACGTGTCTCGCTCAGCGACTGATCAGTATCTTTGATCCGAAGAAAAAATAATGAACAATAAACTCAATCTTCTGATCACAAACTGATCAATCTACTCACGCAGTGATCGGCTAAGCTGGGAAAAGCTGCCCATCACAGGGCATTTTCGCGAAATCATTGGACCGTAAAATCATGGGCAAGAAATCCACAGTTCAGGTCAACGGGCGCCTGTTGAAAGCCCACCGCAAGGCCGCCCGTTTCACCCAGGAATCATTCGCCGCCGAATGCGGCTCGGTTTCGCCGGTCACCGTGCGCCGGGCCGAGAACGGCAACCGCATCATGCGCCCCTACCTCAACCGGATCGCCCAAGTGCTGGGGCAGTCGGCCGACCGCTACGCCGCCGACTCCGGCCTGGAGTCGCAGCAAACGCCGCCTGTATCTATCGACGGCCAATGGACCGGGTTTTTCATCGAGGACGACCGGAACATGTTGCCCTACGTGGTGCAGGAAACCATCATGATCCGACAGGAAAAGGACCGCTTCGAGGCCAGCTATACCTGCTACGCCCCGCACGAAATCCGCAAGGAAACCGTGCGCAACGGACGCATCGTCGGCAATGTGGCCTTTGGCACGATCATCCCGGATGACTGGCCACTGCCATCGGGGCTTACGAACTTCGTTCAGATGACCAGCCGCAACAACGACTGGCTGGAAGGCTTTCACAGCTGGTATGATCCGGACACCGACCAGATAGAGACCTCGCGCCTGATCGCCGTGCGCCGCGCCAGCAAGTCCTACGGGGCCTACCTGCGCGATGCGCGCGCGATCATGGAAAAAGACGTCCCGCTTTTCCAACTGCGCAAGCTGCTGGAACAGGGGTATGACTTTGCCGATGCCGTGGCCATGGTGCAAACCCTGCCCGGTCTGCCGCCATCGCGCGATGCTGCGGCGGATGCGCGGCCTTCCACCCGGATCGAGGGGGTCGAATATCTTGCGCGCACCGGGCGCTCCTACGGCGACCTGCTGAAGGAAATTATCGCCATGGACTACCGCTACATCGGCAATTCCAGCGAAATCCACGAGGGCACGGCAGAACAATGGGCGCCGATCTTCGAGCGTCACCCGAACTGCTGGCGCCTGCTGACCAAGAACGACCGCATTGTCGGCTACTGGCATTTCCTGGCCCTGACCCCCGAAAAAACCCGACAGGCCCTGGCGGGCACCCTGGCCGACGGCACGATCTTGCTGGATGACACCCGCTCCCTGGACGCGCCGGGGTGCTATTCGATCTACCTGCCGGCCATTGTCTGCATGCCGGAATTTCGCTTTGGCCGATCCTTTCAACGCCTGTTCGACGCCCTGTTCAAGGTGGCCGAAGAGTTCGCCTCAAAAGGCGTCATGTTCGACCAGATCATTCTCGCCGCCTGGACGGCAGAGGCCGAAAATCTGGCGTTTCGGATCGGCGGCTGCGCGCAAGTTCCGCTCAAACTTTTTGAAATCGGCCCCGGCGATTTTACCCCCCGCGTCTTTGCGGCGACGTTTCGCGACGTGCTGGACTCAGGCGTTGCAAACACCTTCGTCGAGTTGCACCGCGCCTATGATACCTGGGACGGCTGACCACCGGTCGGCCCGTCCGGTTTCCATATCCCCGAAACGACAAACCCCCGCGCTTGCGCCCGGGGGTCGTCTTCGGCGGGGTGCCCCGCCCAGTGTTGACAGGCCGCTACAGAAGCCCTTCGCGCTGGGCCTTCTTGCGCGCCAGCTTGCGGGCGCGCCGGATGGCCTCGGCCTTCTGGCGTGCGCGTTTTTCGGACGGCTTCTCGTAATGCTGCTTGAGCTTCATTTCACGAAACACGCCCTCGCGCTGAAGCTTTTTCTTCAGGGCACGAAGCGCCTGATCGACATTGTTGTCTCGAACACTGACCTGCATGTGGTTGTCACCACCTTTCTGAGTTGGAGTTGCGAAAAATTGCAGGAGCGCGCCGTATAGCAGTGCCGCGCTTTTTTGTCTACAGTCGCAACAGGACCGATGCACCATGGCGCACGACGGGGGAAGGCAATGACCGGTGAAATCAGGGAAAAGCTGCTGGATGCCGCAGTCGCCCATGTGCCGTTCGACGGCTGGAGCGAGGCGACGCTCGCCGCCGCGGCCCTGGAATGCGGCGTCGATATCGAAGTGGCGCGCGGCCTGTTCCCCGATGCCGGGGCAAGCCTGGCCGCGGCCTGGCACCGTCGGGGCGACGCCCTGCTGGCGCGGCGCATGCAGGACGCCGATCTGGCCTCGCTGCGCTATTCGCAAAAGGTGGCCGAGCTTGTCTGGCAGCGCCTGCAACTGGCCGGCGACAAGGAGGTCGTGCGCGCCGCATCCGCGCTTTTCGCCCTGCCCGCCAACGCCGCCGAAGGCGCCCGGCTGATCTGGGGCACCGCCGACTGCATCTGGACCCTGCTGGGCGACAAGTCGCGCGATTACAACTGGTATACCAAGCGCGCGATCCTGTCCGGCGTGTATGGCGCATCGGTGCTCTACTGGCTCGGCGACAGCTCCGAAGGCGACACCCGGACCCGGGCCTTCATCGACCGGCGCATCGCCGATGTCATGCGGTTCGAAAAGTTCAAGTCAGGCGTGCGCGCCAATCCGCTGCTGGCCAGGCTGGCCGCGCTCCCCGAGGCGCTGCTGAGCGGCATCCGCGCCCCGACCGCCAGGCGCGACGATCTCCCGGGCCATGTCCGCGCCGACGGCGGAGACGGCAGATGACACCGCCGCCCGGCACGCTGCCCGAAACCATGAAAGCCGTGGAAATCTCGAGGCCCGGCGGCCCCGAGGTGCTGCGCCCGGTTGATCGTCCGGTGCCCGTTCCCGGCAACGGCGAACTTCTGATCCGGGTTTCATATGCCGGGGTGAACCGCCCCGATGCGCTGCAGCGCGCCGGCGCCTACGCACCGCCGCCTACAGCCAGCCCGCTGCCCGGACTGGAGGTGTCGGGAACGATCGCGGGCATCGGCCCCGGGGTCGGGCGCTGGCGCATCGGCGATGCCTTGTGCGCGCTGGTGCCGGGCGGCGGCTATGCGCAGTTCGTCACCTGCCCGGCGGCGCATGCGCTGCCGGTGCCCGACGGCATGGGCATGAAACAGGCCGCCTGCCTGCCGGAAACCTTCTTCACGGTCTGGTCGAACGTGTTCATGCGCGGCCGGCTTCGCGCCGGCGAACGGTTTCTGGTTCACGGCGGCACCTCGGGGATCGGCACCACCGCCATCCAGCTGGCGGGCGTTTTCGGGGCCCGGGTGTTCGCAACCGCCGGCTCGGACGAAAAATGCGCCACCTGCATCGCCCTGGGCGCGGAAATGGCCGTGAACTACCGCGAAGGCGATTTCGTCGAGATGATGCGCGGCGCGGGCGGGGCGGACCTGATCCTCGACATGGTGGGCGGCGACTACCTCGCCCGCAACATCCGCGCGCTTGCCGACGAGGGGCGGCTGGTGCAGATCGCCTTCCTTCGCGGGGCGAAGGCGGACGTGAACCTGGCCTCGGTGATGATGCGCCGTCTCA
>JALSRF010000500.1 GCA_026984895.1 Paracoccaceae bacterium | reverse complement strand
GGTTCATGGTCGATTTCCTTTCAGCATGTTGTCACGATTTCCGGCCCCGTTCGGCCCCGTTCTGCGCCCCGTTCTGCGCCGTTCAGCACCCCGTTCTGCGCCCCCTTCCCACCGCGCCTCAGGCCGGCAGACGCGCCCTTTCGGCAAGCGCGGCGGCGCAGGGGCGGGCATCGTCCACGCCCATGGCTGCCAGTGCCTGCTGCACCGCGCTGACCACCGCGCGCATGACGTCCTCGTCCAGGCGCCCGATGCAGCCGATGCGGAAACTGTCCACCACGGTCAGCTTGCCCGGGTAGATCACGAAGCCGCGCGTCTTCATTTCCTCGTAGAAACGGGCAAAGTCGAAGCGCGGATGCGCCGGGTTCAGAAAGGTCACGATGATCGGCGACAGCCAGCGGTCGTCCAGCAGGGTTTCGAACCCCAGCGCGCGCATCCCGGCGACCAGCACGTCGCGGTTGCGGGCATAGCGCGCGCCGCGGGCCGCCACGCCGCCCTCGGCCTCATGCGCACGCAGCGCCTCCACGAAGGCGGCAACCACATGGGTCGGCGGGGTAAACCTCCACTGGCCCGAACGCTCCATTTCCGCCCATTGCGCATGCACATCCAGCGCCAGCGAATGGCTGCGCCCGCGCGCAGCGGCCAGCGCCGCCCGGCGGGCGATGACAAAGCCGAAGCCGGGCACGCCCTCGATGCACTTGTTGGCAGAGGAAACCAGCGCCTCGTAGCGGATCTGCGCCGGCTCCAGCGCCAGCGCGCCAAAGGCGCTCATCGAATCGATCAGCAGCTGGCGCCCGGCCGCCGCCACCGCCGCGCCGATCTCGGCAAGCGGGTTCAGGATGCCGGAACTGGTTTCGCAATGCACCACCACCACCTGGCCGATCGCCGGGTCGCCTTCGAGCGCGCGTGTCACCTCCGGGCCGCGCGCCGGCAGGTAATCGCCCGTGTCGAGAACCACATGATCGCGCCCCAGGCGGGCCAGAATCTGCGCGATCCGCTGCCCGTAGGCCCCGTTGGCCAGCACCAGCGCCTTGCCGTCCGGCGGCACGAAGGCGCCCAGCATTGCCTCGACCGCGAATGTGCCCGACCCCTGAATCGGCACGCAGTCAAACGCCGCGCCCCCGCGCCCGAGCAGCCCCAGCAGCCGGCTGCGAAGCTCGGCCGTCATCGCGCGAAAATCGCTGTCCCACGACCCCCAGTCGCGCAGCATGGCCCGTTTCACCGCATCGGAGGTGGTCAGCGGGCCGGGCGTCAGCAGATAGGGCACGCGCGGTCGCCGACCTTCGGACGTCTCGGTATCCCCGGCCATGAAGCCTTCCCTTCGGTTGCCTTTCGCGGTCGGTTGTGCCGTGGCTTGTATCATATGTAAAATCGTTGTTTTATATTGATTCATAGATTTTATCGATGGATGCAACCGCCATGAACTTCGTCCAGCTGCGCGCGTTCCATTTCGTCGCCACCGAGGGCGGGTTTTCGCGTGCCGCGCAGGCGCTGGGGCTGACCCAGCCGGCGGTTTCCGATCAGGTCCTGTCGCTGGAACGCGCCTATGACGTGCGCCTGTTCCACCGGCGCGGGCGGCAGGTCACCCTGAGCGAACACGGCGAAAGGCTGCTGCGCATCACCCGGCCGTTGTTCGAACAGCTTGCCCGCGCCCGCGAGGCGCTGGACGAAACCCGTGCCCTGTCGCGCGGCCGGCTGGAAATCATCGCCGACAGCGCGCATCACGTGACCGGTCTGCTTGGCCGCTTCCGGGCACGTTTTCCCGGCGTTCGGCTGGTGCTGCGCTCCGGCAATTCCGCCCAGGTCGAGGCCGAACTGACCGCCTGGCGCGCCGATATCGGCGTGATCGGGCGCGCCGTGGAAGAAAGCCGCTTTCGGGTGGTGTCGCTGGGGGCGTCGCCGATCGTCGCCATCGCGGCGCGCGACAACCCCGCCCTGTCGCGCCGGCCGGCCAGGCTGGCCGAACTCGCCGCGCATCCGCTGGTGCTGCGCGAGACAGGCAGCCGCACCCGGCAGAAACTGGAAAGCCTGGCCCGCGCCCAGGGAATCAGACTGACCCCGGCAATCGAGGTCGAAGGGCGCGAGGCGATGCGCGATATCGTGGCCGCGGGCGGGGGCATCGGTTTCGTCTCGGCCGCCGAATTCGGCGCCGACAGCCGGCTGGTCCCGATTCCGCTGGCCGGTCAGCCGGCAGAGATGGAAGAACTGGTGATCTGCATGCGTCAGCGCGCGGAACTGCGCACCATCCGGGCCTTCATGGAAATGGCCGAGGCGCAGGCCCGGGCGAAAGGGGAAGGCGCGAACACGGCAGGCGCGAACACGGCAGGCGCGGACGCGGCAGGGGCGAACACGGCAGGCACGGACAGGGCAGGCACGGACAGGGCGGCAGGCGCCCCGCACAAGACCTGAGCCTTCGTGCCGCCGATCCGGCCCGCGCCGCCCACGCGTCCGGGCCCAGCGGCCGCGCCGATCGGCCCCCGCCCGGCCGGGCTACGCGGCCAGGACATCCGCGGCAGCCTCCAGCGCACCGCGGCCGTGGGCGATCTGCAGCGCCGTCAGCGCGGTTTCGATCGCGCCGATGACCCCCAGCACCATATGCGCGTTCACATGCCCCATGTGGCCGATGCGGAAAAAACCGTCGGCGCCGGGATCGTCCGCGCTGGCCATGCCCAGCCCGATGCCCAGCGTCACCCCGGCATTCTCCTTCACCCAGCGTCGCAGCCGGGTCGCGTCGGGCGCGCCCATGCGCAGCGTCGTCACCGCGTGCGCGCGGTGGCGTTCCTCTTCGACATTGAGGGCAAGCGCCCCGCCCTGCCCCCAGGCCCCGACCGCGGCCCAGTAGGCGCGCGCCAGGCGGCCATGGCGCGCCAGGACCCGGTCCAGCCCCTCCTCGCCGATCATGTCCAGCGCCGCGCGCAGGCCCAGCAGGTGGTGCGTCGGGGCGGTGCCGCCGAAAAACTGGTAGAACATCTGCGGCGCGACCCGCGGTTCCCAGTCCCAGTAACGCGATACCGGCGCGCGCCGGCGTGCCTGCGCCGCCCTTTCGCCGAAGAAAACGAACCCCAGCCCGGGCGGCGTCATCAGCCCCTTCTGGCTGCCGGCGACCATCGCATCGACGCCCCAGGCGTCCATCTCGAAGCGCTCGCACCCCAGCGAGGCGATGCAGTCCACCAGCAGCAGCGCCGGATGTTTCGCCGCATCGATTGCCCCGCGCAGGGCCGCGATGTCGCTTCTGAGCGATGTCGATGTGTCCACATGTACCGCCATCACCGCGCGGATACGGTGCTGGCGGTCGGCCTCGAGCGCCGCCTGCAGGCGGGCCGGATCCACCGGCGCCTGCCGACCGAAGTCAAGCATCTGCACCTCGGCCCCGAGCCCGCGCGCGATGTCGGCCCAGCCATGGGCGAAAAGTCCGGTCGCCGCCACCAGAACGCCGTCGCCCGGCGCCAGCACATTGGCCAGCGCCGCCTCCCAGGCGCCGTGGCCGTTGGCGATGTAGATCGCCAGATGGTGGCGCGTTCCGGCAATGGCCTTGAGATCGCGGATCACCCCCGGCACCATGTCCACAAGCGGCCCTTCGTAAATGTCGGGCGCCCCCTGGTGCATCGCCCGCAGCACCCGGTCGGGCACGACCGAAGGTCCGGGGATGGCCAGGTAGTCGCGGCCGGTCGACCTGTTCATTGCCGTTGTTCCTTTCGCATCCTGCGTTCGGGTTCTCTAGAACCGCGCGCGATATTGTGCAATCGAAACCAAGGATGCTTGCAGCCCGGAGCAATCATCGCTACGCCTCCGCCAGGCCGGACCCGCGGCGGGCAGACGAACGGAAAACCATGCTGGCAAGGTTAAACAGGCGCCTCAAGGAGATCGAAAGATCGGCCATGATTCTGGGGACCGACATCTCGACGCCGCGGGGGCGCCGCCGGGCGCGGCTCTATTTCCTGCTGTTCGATCACGCCTTCTTGCGAATCTGGTGGAAGAACACCCACGAGATCGCCCCGGGCGCCTGGCGCTCCAACCAGCCTTCGCCCGCGCGGCTTGCCGAATTCCGCAGGATGGGCATCAGGGCGGTGCTGAACCTGCGCGGCGCAAATGCCTTTGCCCCGTATCTGTTCGAAAGGGAGGCCTGCGAAAAGGAAGGGCTGAAGCTGATCGATTCAAGTTTCCAGGCCCGCGCGCTGAGTTCGCCCGAGGTCCTGCTGTCGCTGCTGCGGATATTCGAAACCATCGAACACCCCTTCGTGATGCATTGCAAATCCGGCGCCGACCGGGCCGGACTCGCCTCGGCGCTGTATCTGATGCACATTCACGGCGTGCCCGTCTCCGAGGCCAGAAAACAGCTGTCTCTGAAATACGTCCATGTAAAGGCCTTTCAAACCGGGATTCTGGACCATATGCTTGAGGCCTATGAAAAGGACAACGACGAAACCCCGATGCCGGTTCGCGAGTGGATCGAAACCCGTTACGATCCCGTGCGACTGACGGCGGAATTCCACGCAAGGCGGGCAAGACGCTGAGTATCCTCAAGGAAACGACCTTCCCGGCAAGAACGCTGGTGACATGGTTCTGGCGCAGCTATGTGCGGCAGCGCTGGGCGATGCTGCTGGGCGGTTTCCTGCTGATGGCCATCGAGGGCAGCGCGCTGGGGCTTCTCAGCTACATGGTCAAGCCCATGTTCGACCAGATCTTCGTCGCCGGCGATGTCGCGGCGGTCTACCGCGTCTCCTTCATCGTGTTCCTGATCTTCGTGGCCCGCGGGCTGGCGGGTTTTTTCCAGAAAATCCTGATGGCGATGGCCGCGCGCAACATCGCCGCCGACATGGAACGCGCGCTGGTGAAACACATCATCCGCCTGGACAACAGGTTCTTTCACGAAAACCCGCCGGGCGTCCTCATGCAGCGCGTGCTGGGCGACCCGGGCGCGGCGGCGAACGTGATTTCCAGCACGCTTTCGGCCTTCGGACGCGATGTCATCGGCCTGATCAGCCTTTTTGCGGTGGCACTGTTCATCGACTGGCGCTGGACGCTGATTGCCGTGGCCGCCACCCCGCTGATGCTGCTGCCGGTGGTCTGGGTGCAAAAGCTGATCCGCAGGATCTCGCGCCGGGCGCTGAACGCCGGGGCGCGGCTGACCACGCGCCTGGACGAGCTGTTTCACGGCATCAACACCATCAAGCTGAACGGCACCGAAGAATTCGAAACCCGCCGGTTCGCCAGGGGCGTGGACGAGCTTGTGGACCTGACGCTCAAATCCGCCGCCGCCGGTGCCGCCACGCCGGCCATCGCCGACATCGCCGCCGCGTTCGGGTTTCTCGGGGTGCTGACCTATGGCGGGCTTCAGATCGTGGAGGGGCAGAAGACGGTGGGAGAGTTCATGTCGTTCTTCACCGCCATTGCGCTGGTCTACGAACCGATCCGGAAGCTTGGCGCGCTGTCGGGCGCCTGGCAGGGCGCGCTGGTCAGCCTCGAACGCATCTATTCGGTCTTCCGGCTGAAGCCGGCGATCGTGAGCCCTCCGAATCCGCTGCCCTTGCCGGCCGCCCCCGCGCAAGCCGACATCGCGCTGGACAATGTGACCTTTGCCTATGACGAAACCCCGGTGGTGCGCAACGTCAGCTTCGTCGCCGAGGCCGGCAAGACCACCGCGCTGGTCGGGGCTTCGGGGGCCGGAAAGAGCACCGTTTTCAACCTGCTCACCCGTCTGATCGACCCGAACGAGGGGCGCGTGCTGATCGACGGAACCGACATCCGCAGCTTTGACCTCGACCAGTTGCGCGGGCTGTTTTCGGTGGTCACCCAGGACGCGCAGCTGTTCGACGAAACCATCCGCGAAAACGTGCTGATGGGCAGCGAGGTGCCGCCCGAGAATCTGCAGCGCGCGCTGAACGCCGCCTATGTATCGGATTTCATCGACCGGCAGCCCAACGGGCTGGACAGCCGAACCGGGCCAAGAGGCACGGCGCTGTCGGGCGGGCAACGTCAGCGGGTGGCGATTGCCCGTGCGCTGCTGCGCGATACGCCGATCCTGCTGCTCGACGAGGCGACATCCGCCCTGGATACGCGCTCCGAGGCCATCGTACAAAAAGCGCTGGAATCTCTGGCCGAAGGGCGCACGACCCTGGTCATCGCGCACCGGCTCTCGACGGTGCGCAACGCCGACCGGATCGTGGTCATGGACCAGGGACGGGTGGTCGATCAGGGAACCCATGACGAACTGGTGGCCCGCGACGGGATCTACAAGGCGCTGTATCAGATGCAGTTCAGAACC
>JALSRF010000499.1 GCA_026984895.1 Paracoccaceae bacterium | reverse complement strand
GCCATGCGCACCAGCGCGTCATAGATCGCCGCGTCGCCGTGCGGGTGGTATTTGCCCATGGTATCGGCCACCGGGCGCGAGGATTTGCGGTAGGGCTTGTCAAAGGTGTTGCCGACCTCGTGCATGGCATAAAGGATGCGCCGGTGCACCGGTTTCAGCCCGTCGCGCAGGTCGGGGATGGCGCGGCTGACGATCACGCTCATCGCGTAATCCAGATACGAGACCTGCATCTCGTCCACGATGTCGATCGAGGGGCCGTCGCGCGGCACACCTGCAGAAGGCATTTCTGCCGTTGTTTCCGGGGGTTCTGGCGTATCGTTCACGTTAAAGCGCGCCTGTCATGGGGTCCACTACATCTTGTTGCGCCAACTCTACCAGATGCGCGATATAGGGTGCAATGGTTGGTTTTCGCCCCTGGCAGCAGCCGCCACAGACAGGTGCTAACAAATTGTTTTCATTGAACATTAACCGCCTTTCGGGCATCATCGGCAGGGCAAGGAAAAAGACGAGGCTTGCCATGGCAAAATCCGAAACCGAACTGATGCTGAAGGGATACGGGCTGACGACGGCGGAATTCTTCTACCGGATGCCCGATTTTCGATCCGTGCTGAACAGTTTCATCTGGCAGGATTACGACCTGGCGCCGGACTACCCGAAGCTGTTTCGCTTTGTCGAGTTCTGGCAGGACAGGATCGAGGGGCCGCTGCACTCGGTGCGCTTCGTGCACCGGCGGATGATCGCGGCCGGAGAATGGCGCAATGTCGTCGGGGAATTCACCGTGAACTGAGCACTGCGAACCAGGTGCGGTGAACCGCGCGCCGGGAAACCAGCGGCGTGAACCGCGCGCCATGCGCCGAGCGCATCGTGGTGCGCGCATCGTGGTGCGCGCATCGTCGCGCGCGCAACACCGCCCACGGGACGCCGAAAAAAACGCCGCAGCCCCGGTAACGGGACCTGCGGCGCAGGTGAGGGTCATGGAGCGGGCACGATGTCCGGGGGGATGAGGAGCCCCGGACAGGGGCGACGGGCGGGCCCGAAGGCACACCGGAATCGCCCGGGGATCGGATGCGTGCCCGGCGTCAGCAGACCCCGCAGGCAGAGGCAATCAGATCATCGCCGGCAGGTGCAGCCCCACCAGCAACATGACGGCAAGGGCAAGGCCGCCGGCCATGTCCGCCAGCAGGCGGGACGAACTGCGCTGGAAGAGGGCTTTCATCTCGGTCAACATCGGGGGGCTCCGTTTCGTAGACGTTGATGGTTTGTTCTCATATTTTTTCACAAGTGTAAAGAACTTTCCCAGAACATGTGCGAACGCACGGGCAACGGCACCCCTGCCCCGGTTTCGCCCCGCGCCCGCTGCGCGCAGCAAAAGGCCCGTGGGCGGGTCCCCGGCGCCCGGTCCGCGCGGCCCCTGATGTCCGCGAAATCCGGCGAAAGCCAGGCCGCGCGGGCACGCTCTGCCGGGGGCGATCCGGCCGGGGGCGGCTGGCGGGTGGTGCGCCGACGCGGCGGCCCCTGCCGCCTGTGCGCACGCTCATCCGACCGAGATCAGCCGAATCGCCCGGTCCTGTTCCATGAGCCACAGCAACATGCGCGCCGCCGCGCCGCGCGGGCCGGCAAGTTCGGGGTCCTCGCGCAGCAGCTTGCGCGCATCGCGTTGCGCCAGCGCCATCAGCCCGGCCTGGCTTTCCAGATCGCCGACGCGAAACCGCGGCAGCCCGGATTGCTCCGTGCCGATCACATCGCCGGCGCCGCGCATGGCCAGGTCCTCTTCGGCGATGCGAAACCCGTCCTCGGTGCGACGCAGGATTTCCAGCCGGCGGCGTGCCGCTTCGGTCAGCGGCGCACGATACATCAGCAGGCAGGTCGAGGCGGCGCTCGAGCGCCCCACCCGGCCGCGCAGCTGGTGCAGCTGGGCCAGGCCGAAATGCTCGGCGCGTTCCACCACCATGATGGTGGCATTGGGCACGTCCACCCCGACCTCGATCGCGGTTGTTGCCACCAGAACCGAGGTCTCGCCGTCGTGAAAGCGTGCCATCGCCCGATCGCGCTCGGCCGGGGGCATCTGCCCGTGCACCAGCCCCACGCGGTCCTCGCCAAGCGCCGCGCGCAAGTGTTCGAAACGCTCTCGGGCCGCGGTCAGGTCCGACAGTTCGCTTTCGGCCACCAGCGGGCAGACCCAATAGGCCTGTCGCCCCTGCGCCACCGCCTCTGCCAGGCGCGCCACCACTTCGTCCATGCGTCCGGCCGAAACCAGCGCCGTGGCGACGCTCTGGCGCCCGGGCGGTTTTTCGTCCAGGACCGAAACGTCCATGTCGCCGTATTGCGACAGCGCCAGCGAGCGCGGAATCGGCGTCGCCGTCATCACCAGCACGTCGCTTGCCGGGCCCTTGGCCGCCAGTTCCATGCGCTGCGCCACACCGAAGCGGTGCTGTTCGTCGATCACAGCCAGGCGCAGGTCGCGAAAGCGCACGTCCTTCTGGAAGAGCGCATGCGTGCCGACGATGATGTCGATGTCGCCCGCCGCAAGCGCCGCCAGGCGCGCCTTGCGCGCGCGCGCCGTGTCGCGCCCGGTCAGCGCCTCAAGCACCACGCCGCAGCTTTCGGCCAGCGGACGCAGCGCGCTCAGGTGCTGGCGGGCGAGGATTTCGGTCGGCGCCATCATCACCCCCTGCCCGCCGGCTTCGACCGCGATCAGCAGCGCCATGAAGGCGACCAGCGTCTTGCCCGAACCGACATCGCCCTGGAGCAGGCGGTTCATGCGTTCGGGCGCGGCCATGTCGGCCTCGATCTCGGCAATGGCGCGCGCCTGCGCCCCGGTCAGCCGATAGGGCAGCGCGTCCAGCACCCGGCGGCGCAGCGCCCCGTCGCCCGTGCTGGAGATGCCCCGTGCACGCCGCCGGCGCGCGCGCGCCAGCGCAAGGGTCATCTGGTGGGCGAAGAATTCGTCATAGGCCAGACGCCGCCGCGCCGGCGCATCGCGTGAAAGGTCCTGCGGCGTGGCGGGGTCGTGGGCGCCAAGCAGGGCCGTGCGAAACCCCGGCCAGCCCTCTTGCGCGCGCAGCGCCGGGTCGATCCATTCCGGCAGATCGGGCACCAGCGCCAGCGCCTCGGCCACCGCCTTGCGCATGGTTTTCGCGGCCACCCCGGCGCTCAGCGGATAGACCGGTTCGAGCAGTGGAATATCCCCGGCCCGGCTGGGCGGCACCATGTAGTCGGGGTGCACGATCTGCGCCACCCCGTCGAATATCTCGACCTTGCCCGAGACCAGCCGGCGCGCGCCAACCGGCAACTGGCGTTCCAGCCAGTCCGCGCGGGCGTGGAAGAACACCAGCGCGAAGACGCCCTGCGCATCTTCCACTTCCACCCGGTAGGGCCGCCCCTTTCGCGCCGGCGCAAGATGGCGGCGAACGGTGACTTCCAGCGTTGCCACCCGGCCCGCATCGGCGCCGCGCAGGCTGTCGCGCCGCTGCCTGTCGATCACCGTATGGGGAAGCGTGAACAGCAGGTCGCGCGGGCGCGTGATGTCCATATGCGCCAGCGCCTGCGCCGTCCGCGGCCCGATGCCGGCCAGAGACTCGAGCTTTCCGAACAGCGGGAACAGCGCCTCGGGGCGGCTCATTTTCCATCGATCAGCTTCAACCAGCCGTCCTCGTCAAGGGTCTCGATTCCCAGCTCCGCCGCCTTTTTCGCCTTCGAGCCGGCCCCCGGCCCGGCAACCACCAGATCGGTTCTGCGCGAAACCGAGCCGGCCACACGCGCCCCGAGCGCCTCGGCGCGCGCCTTGGCTTCGGCGCGGGTCATCCTTTCCAGGGTGCCGGTAAAGACGATGGTGCGCCCGGCGATCGGGCTGGCGTCCGCCGCGGGCGGCTCGGCCGGGATCACCTGCGTCAACTGGGCAACCAGCCGGTCGATCAGGGCGCGCTCGCCCGGCTGGTGGAAGGCCGTGACCAGCGCGCGCGCCATGACATCGCCCACCCCGTCGATATTGACCAGTTCGTCCCATTGCGCGCCGGTTCCGGGCACCGCCCCGCTCAGCGCCGTTTCGAACGCCGCCCAGTCCCGGTAATGCAGGGCAAGAAGGCGGGCCGCGGCCTCGCCCACATGGCGGATGCCAAGCGCGAAGATCAGCCGGTCGAGTTCGATCCGCCGGCGCCGTTCGATCGCGGCGAAAAGCCTGGCGGCCGATTTTTCACCCCAGCCGTGCTGCCGGCCCAGCGGCATGCGGCTGCGTTCCAGGTAGGCGGCGCGGGCGGTTTCGGGCGCGAATCGTTCCAGCCCCAGAAGCCCGGCCAGTTCACGACGCTGCGCTTCGGGCGCGCCGGAGCGCCCGATCCGTTGCAGCACCTCGTCGAGAGTGACCAGCGTCTTTTCGCCCGCGCTGTCGCGCGCCTGCAGGGTGAAGATGTCGGCCGGCTCACGGATCCAGCCAAGCAGGTAGAAGGTTTCGACCTGCCGGCTGCCCAGCCCGACGATGTCGAAGGCGGGGCGGCTGACGAAATGCCTGAGGCGCTCCATCGCCTGCGCCGGGCAGAACATGCCGCCCTGGCAGCGGCGCACGGAATCGCCCTCTTCGCGCAGGGCATCCGAGCCGCATTCGGGGCATTTCGTCGGGAACACATAGGGGCGCGCGTCGGCGGGGCGCCTTGCCAGATCGACATCCGCCACCTTCGGAATCACGTCGCCGGCGCGGTAGATCTTGACCCAGTCGCCCTCGCGAATGTCCTTGCCATCGCGGATGGGTGTGCCATCGGCGCTGCGCCCGGCGATGTAGTCCTCGTTGTGCAGGGTTGCGTTCGAAACCACGACCCCGCCCACGGTCACGGGTTTGAGCCGGGCCACCGGCGACAGCGCGCCGGTGCGTCCGACCTGGATATCGATGCGCTCAAGCCGGGTCCAGGCGGTCTCGGCGGGAAACTTGTGGGCGATTGCCCAGCGTGGCGTGGTCGCGCGGAAGCCGAGCCGGCGCTGCCAGTCGAGGTCGTTGACCTTGTAGACGACGCCGTCGATGTCATAGCCCAGTTCGGCGCGCTGCTGTTCGATCACGCCGTAGTGGGCCAGCAGCGCGTCCGGGCCGCGGCACAGCCGGGTCAGCGGGTTGGTGGAGAAACCCAGCTGCGCGAAACGTTCGAGGGCCTCCATCTGGGTGCGGCCCAGAGGTGCGCTCACCACCCCCCAGGCATAGGCGAAAAAGCATAGCGGGCGGGCGCGGGTGACTTCCGGGTCAAGCTGGCGCAAGGAGCCGGCCGCCGCATTGCGCGGATTGGCGAAGCGGGGCGCGCCGGCCTGGTCCTGCGCCGCATTGAGGGCGGCAAACTCGGCATGGGTCATGTAGACTTCGCCGCGCACCTCCAGGATGTCGGGCGCGCCGGTCAGGCGCTGCGGAATGTCGGCGATGGTGCGCGCATTGGCGGTCACATCTTCGCCCACCTCGCCATCGCCGCGCGTCGCCGCCATCACCAGCACGCCGCGTTCGTAGCGCAATGACAGCGACAGGCCGTCGATCTTCGGTTCCGCGGTATAGGTCACGACCTGATCGCCCAGCCCCAGAAAGCGGCGAATGCGTTCGTCGAAGTCGCGCACGTCGCGCGCATCGAAGGCATTGGCCAGCGAAAGCATCGCCTGTTCGTGGCGCACCCTGGCAAAGCCCTCGCGCGGCGGCGCGCCGACCGTGCGGGTCGGGCTGTCGGGCGTGCTCAGTTCGGGATGCGCGCGTTCCAGCGCGGCCAGGCGGCGCTTGGCCTCATCATAGCGGGCATCGCTCATCTCGGGGGCGTCGCGCTGATAATAGGCCAGGTCGGCGGCCCGCAGCAGCTTGCGCAACCGCCCGATTTCCGCGCGCGCCAACTGCCGGTCCGCATTCCCGGCACCGCCGCTGCTCATGCCGCTCTTGCCCCTTCTACTGCCGGCCATGGGGTGCGCTCCCGTCTTGCCAGTGCCGTTGCCCGGTGCCGTTTCCGGTGCCGTTGCCCGGTGCCGTTGTCCGGTCCCGTCATGATGTCGTTTGATATGGCCCCGCACAGGCAAGGTCCAGAAAAACCGCCCCGGGGCGCCGGGCGCTCTGCACACCGGCACGCGCCTTGCGCCCTGACGCGCCAGCATCCCGATCCCACGGGGCGAAACGCGCATCGCAAAAGAAACGGCGCCGCGCGCCTTCGCCGCCGGCCGCACCGCAAGGACGCCGACCCGGCGCGCCGTGGCCGGGCCCGCCGCCCGAACCGGACAAAGCACCGCCCGCCATGAAAGCACGCGCTGGTGCGCAACGCGCCGGGCGCACGCGAAGGATCGTGCGAAAGAGCCC
>JALSRF010000498.1 GCA_026984895.1 Paracoccaceae bacterium | reverse complement strand
CGGCGGGATGGACCTGAACGTGATCGCGAAGATGCGCGAAAATGCCGGTGACGATCCGGCGCGCGGGTTGTTCGAGGGGGTCATGAAGATCCACCACATCCTGCGCAAGATCGAGCTGGCCGGGATTGATGCAAAAACCGGGAAAGGCGGCAAACCGATTGCCGCGGCGCTGCCGGGCACCGGGCTGGGCATCGGGCTGGAAATCCCGCTGGCCTGCCACCGCCGCCTTGTCGCCGACAACCCCAGGGCCAGGATCGGCCTGCCGGAAATCAAGGTCGGCATCTTCCCCGGCGCCGGCGGCACCACGCGGCTGGTGCGGATGATGGGGGCGATGGCGGCCTCGCCGTTCCTGTTGCAGGGCAAGCTGGTGGACCCGAAGGGCGCGAAGGCCGCCGGACTGGTGGACGAGGTGGTGCCGGCCGATGAATTGCTTGGGCGTGCAAAGGCCTGGGTGCTGGAAGCCAAGGACAGCGACCTGGTGAAACCCTGGGACGCCAAGGGCTACAAGATGCCCGGCGGCGCGCCCTATCACCCGGCGGGCTACATGACTTTCGTCGGCGCCTCGGCCATGGTGAACCAGCAGACCCAGGGGGTTTACCCCGCCGCCAAGGCGCTGCTCTCGGCGGTATACGAGGGCGCGCTGGTGCCCTTTGACACCGCGCTCAGGATCGAGGCGCGCTGGTTCACCAACGTGCTGATGAACCCCTCGTCAAGCGCGATGATCCGCTCGCTCTTCATCAACAAGGGCGCGCTGGAAAAGGGCGCGGTGCGCCCGAAGGACGTGCCGCCGCAACAGGTGAAAAAGCTTGGCGTGATGGGTGCCGGCATGATGGGCGCGGGCATCGCGCTGGTTTCGGCCATGGCGGGCATCGAGGTGGTGCTGATCGACCAGGACCAGGCCGCCGCCGAACGCGGCAAGGCCTACAGCGAAACCTACATGGACAAGGGCATCAAGCGCGGCAAGGCAACGCCCGAGAAGAAGGAAAAGATGCTGGGGCTGATCACCCCCACCACCGATTACGCGGCGCTGAAGGGCTGCGACCTGATCATCGAAGCCGTGTTCGAAGACCCGAAGATCAAGGCCGAGGTGACGGCGAAGGTCGAAGAGGTGGTGGGCGAGGACTGCATCTTCGCCACCAACACCTCGACCCTGCCGATCAGCGACCTGGCCAGGGCCAGCAAGCGGCCCGAACAGTTCATCGGCATCCACTTCTTTTCGCCGGTCGAAAAGATGCTGCTGGTGGAGATCATCAAGGGGAAACAAACCGGTGATCGGGCGGTGGCCAAGGCGCTGGATTACGTGCGCCAGATCCGCAAGACGCCGATCGTGGTCAATGACGCGCGTTTCTTCTTCGCCAACCGCTGCATCATCCCCTACATCAACGAAGGCATCCGCATGGTGAAAGAGGGCGTGGTGCCGCCGCTGGTCGAAAACGGCGCGCGGCTGGTGGGCATGCCGCTTGGCCCGCTGCAACTGGTGGATGAAACCTCGATCGACCTCGGGGTGAAGATCGCCAGGGCCACCAAGGCGGCGATGGGCGACGCCTACCCCGACGACGCGGTGGACGAAGTGCTGTTCTGGATGGCCGACGAGGGCCGGCTGGGGCGCAAGGCGAAGGCCGGGTTCTACAGCTACGACGACAAGGGCAAGCGCCTTGGGCTGTGGGACGGCCTGGCGGAGAAATACCCGCCCGCCGACACCCAGCCCGACGTGCACGAGGTGCAGCACCGGCTGCTGATGGCCCAGGTTCTGGAGGCGGTGCGCGCCTTCGAGGACGGCGTGCTGGAGGACATCCGCGAGGGCGACGTGGGTGCCATCCTGGGCTGGGGGTTTGCGCCATGGTCGGGCGGGCCGTTTTCCTGGCTCGACATGATCGGCGCCGGCAAGGCGGTGGAGATCTGCGACGGGTTGGAAAAGGCCCATGGCGCACGCTTCGCCGCCCCTGCGCTGTTGCGCGAACTGGCCGAAAAGGGCGAAAGCTTCTACGGGCGGTTCTGCGAGAATTCGGCCCGGGCGGCCTGAATGCGGACACCCGGGCCGCAGCGGCGGCCCGGCGCCTCCGGCGGAGGTATTTCAGCCAAGAAGAAGAAGAGGGGCGCGGCGCTCAGAACCGGTATCCGAAGCGCGCGATGTCTTCGGCGCAGATTTCCGCCACGATGGCGGCGGAGGTGTCGTCGTAGTAGTGGCGGTGGTCGCGGTGGCGCTCGGAGCTGTTTGCCCGCGGCAGCGGCTGCAGGCGAAAGCCCAGGTGGGTTTCGAAGGCGGCGAGGTCCTGCTCCAGCCGTTCCAGCCGCACGAATGCGCAGCAGTGTTCCCGGCCGGCGCCGTCGCGCATGTAGCGCCCGTAAGGCCAGGCGCGGATCGTGGCGCGGGTATCGGGATGGGCGAGAAAGTCCGCGAACGCCAGCGACCCGGCCAGTTTCACGGCCGGGTGATCGAACCTCTGGCTGCGCAGCCAGTGATAGTAGCTTACCAACCGGTCCCAGGGGTTGCGCACGAGCGTGAGGGTGAAGAAGTCGCGCATTTCGGCGCGGCTCACGATGCCTTCGACATCGGCCAGTGTCGAATGCTTCCAAAGCCGCCCGGCCGCATCCAGCCCCTGCAGCCGCCGGCGTCTGCGCCGTGCCTTGGGGGTGTCGCCGATCAGGATGTCGTCCTTCAGCGCCCGCGCTTCCAGCGCAAGCGTCACAGAGGTGCCTCCGGTCTTGGGCACATGCACGAAAATGTAACGCCGCCCGCGCGAAATGATCATGGCGCCAAGGCTAGCGCCCCGTCGTCGCAATTGCCATATCTCTGTTTGCAATGGCGCGGTAAATGGGCAGTATTTGCCGGCGATCAGACAAACCCGAGAGGCGATCATGGGCTGGATGAAAGACGAAGGCGGGCTGGAACGCAATGCCGGCAATTTCGTGCCGCTGACGGTGCTTTCGCACATGCGGCGCGCCGCCCGCGTATTTCCCGATCACGAAGCGCTTGTCTATGGCGACAGACGCTGGAACTATGCCGAATATCACGAGCGCATCACCCGGCTGGCCTCGGCGCTGGTCGGGGCCGGCCTGTCCGGCGGCGATGTGGTGGCAACGATTCTTCCCAATGTCCCGGCCCATGCCGAAGCCCATTTCGGCGTGCCGGCGATGGGCGGCGTTCTGAACGCGATCAACATCCGGCTTGATCCCGACACGGTGGCCTATATCCTGGATCACGGCGGTGCGAAACTGCTGCTGGTGGACACCCAGTTCCTGCCGCTGGCCGGCGAAGCCATTGCCCGGATGAGCGGCCCGGCGCCGCGCATCGTCGAGGTGGCCGACCCGCAGGCCGGCTACCCCGCGACATCCGAGCACGAGGAATACGAAAGCTTCATCGCCAGCGGCGATCCCCGCTACGAATGGGAAATGCCGGCCGACGAATGGGAAAGCCTCGCGCTCAACTACACTTCGGGCACCACCGGGCGGCCCAAGGGCGTGGTCTACCACCACCGGGGGGCCTATCTGATGACCATGGGAACCGTGATTTCCTGGCAGATGGGCCTGCGGCCGCGCTACCTGACGATTGTCCCGCTGTTTCACTGCAACAACTGGAACCATGTCTGGGCGATCCCGCTGCTGGGCGGCGCGGTCATCTGCTGCCGCGACATCACCGCCCGGAACATCTACGATGCCATCGCCGACGAGGGCGTGACCCATTTCGGCGGCGCGCCGATCGTGCTGAACATGATCATCAACGCCCCCGAGGAGGAGCGGCGCGACTTCGACCATGTGGTCGAGGTCCTTACCGCCGGCGCCCCGCCGCCCGCGGCCATTCTCAAGGCGATCGAACCGCTGGGGTTCAACGTCACCCAGGTTTACGGGCTGACCGAAACCTATGGCCATGTCACCGAATGCCTCTGGCAGCCGGCGCGCTGGGACGATCTGCCGGCGCAGGAGAAATACGCCATCAAGGCGCGCACCGGCGTGCTGATGCCGATGATGGAGGACATCACGGTGATGGATCCCGACACCATGCGGCAGATCCCCATGGACGGCCAGACCACCGGCGAGATCATGATCCGCGGCAACCCGGTGATGAAGGGCTACCTGAAGAACCCGCAAGCCACGGCCGAGGCCTTCGCCGGCGGCTATTTCCATTCCGGCGACATCGCCATCCAGCACCCGGACGGCTACATCAAGATCACCGATCGCTCCAAGGACATCATCATTTCCGGCGGCGAGAACGTCTCTTCGGTCGAGGTCGAGGGGGTTCTGATGGAGCACCCCTCGGTTCTCTTGTGCGCGGTGGTGGCCAGGCCGGATGAAAAATGGGGCGAGGTGCCCTGCGCCTTTGTGGAGCCGAAAGAGGGCGCCGATTGCTCGGAGGCCGATCTGATCGCCTTTGTTCGCGCGCGCCTGGCCGGGTTCAAGACCCCGAAAAAGGTGGTGTTCGGCGAATTGCCGAAAACCTCGACCGGCAAGATCCAGAAGTTCGAGCTGCGCAAGATCGCCCGCGATCTGTGATGGGGGCGATGGGGGCGATGTTGTGAGCGGCGGCGATGGGGGCGATGTTGTGAGCGGGAAAACGCTCGGCCAGGGTGGCACTCGTCAACGAAAAGGCAGGACCGGCAGACAGGGCCAGCAGACAGGGACATGACCGCGCTGAAGGATTTCGAAAGGCTGGAATGCTCCGGCATCTGGCGCCCCTCGCCCGAGGGCCAGCGCCGCGATGTCATCGTCTGCCTGGGCGAGGCCAGCCTGACCATCGCCGATGGCGCCGGACGGGCCCTGGCCCATTGGTCGCTGCCGGCGATCGAGCGGATCAATCCCGGCGCACAGCCCGCGCTTTTCCGTCCGGGAAGCGATGACACGGAAACCCTGGAACTGACGGACCCGCTGATGGTCAGCGCGCTGGAAAAGGTTCGTAACGCCATCGAACGGCAGCGCCCGCACCCGGGGCGGCTGCGCTTCTATCTGGTTTCCGGCACGGCGGCGCTTGTCCTGGGGCTGGCGCTGTTCTGGCTGCCCGGGGCGATGGTGCGCTATGCGGCCTCGGTGGTCCCGCCGGCCAAACGGGCCGAAATCGGCGCCGAGATCCTGGCCGGTATCCGCAGGGTGGCGGGCGCCCCGTGCGAAACGCCCGAAGGTCTTGACGCGCTCTCCGTGCTGCACGGGCGCCTGTTTCCGGGGGCAGCGGGCCGGATCGTCGTGCTGCGCGACGGCGTGCGCCAGAGCGAACACCTGCCCGGCCATGTCATCCTGTTCAACCGCTCGCTGGTCGAGGACTACGAGGACCCGCAGGTTGCCGCCGGTTTCGCCCTGGAGGAGGATGCCCGCGCCGCGCGGCACGATCCTGTGCTTCGGCTGCTGCGCGGCACCGGCCTGCTGACATCCTTCCGCCTGCTGATCACCGGAAACATCCCCGCCCGGACGCTGACGGCCTATTCCGAAAGGCTGTTGACCGCGCCCCGCGAACCGGTTCCGGCAACCGACCTTCTGGCGCGCTTCAAGGCGGCCGGAATCAGCGCCAAGCCTTACGCCTACGCCATTGACATGACGGGGGAAAAGACCATCGACCTGATCGAGGCGGACCCGATCGCGCCAGGCGACATCCGCCCGGTGATGTCCGATGGGGACTGGGTCTCGCTGCAAGGCATCTGCGGAGAGTAACCTGCAGCACCGGTCCGCCGGGCGGGCCGGTCCGCTCTGCCGGAGGGCGGGCGCCAGCCGACAGTGCCGACGAGCGGCGCGGCGGCGCGGCGGCGGTGCGCATTTGGCGCGCATTCGCCAGGTCGCCGGCACCTCACCGGCATATCACCGGCACCTCACCGGCGCCGCTTCATGGGCACCGTCTCGGTCCAGATACGCAACATCTGCGCATCCCCCTGCGCCGTTCTGGGACCGCGCAGCGGGTTCAGCCGGCCGTCGGACCAGGCGGGCCTGAAGCCGGGCGGCACGCCCTTCGCCCGGCCAGCGGGACGCCCGCCGACACCCCGGCCCTGCCCGCCCGACGCGGCCGCGCCCACGTCCGCGCCCACGTCCGCGCCCCGCTGCACCATCGCGCCCACCGGGGCCAGTGCGAAGGTCGGGCGCAGACCGCACAACGGCCGATGCCCTTCGCCAAGCCGGGCCACCCACACGACCTTCCCGTGGGCATGACGGCGGACATAGGCGCATCCGCGGCTGTCAACATATTGCCGCCCCACGAATTCCACGGGCGGCATTTCCCTTGGCCGGGCCGATCCTCCGGCGCCGGCCACGCCCGGCAGCGCCAGGCAGATCGCAAGACAACAACCGGCTGCGGCATTCCGTCTGGTCATGTCTGTCCCCCCGCCGACAAGCATGACTGA
>JALSRF010000497.1 GCA_026984895.1 Paracoccaceae bacterium | reverse complement strand
ATTGCAGATGATCTACCAGATGGCCGATGTGGCGATGAACCCGCGCCAGACGGTGGGCACCATCATCGGGCGGCCGCTGGAATTCTACTTCGGGCTGCGGGGCGGCGAAAAACGCCGGCGCGTTCAGGAGCTTCTGGATGAAATCGAGATGGGCAGGGGCTTCATCGACCGCTACCCGGCCGAGCTTTCGGGCGGGCAGAAGCAGCGGGTGTGCATTGCCCGCGCGCTGGCGGCGAAACCGAAACTCATCATCTGCGACGAGGTGACCAGCGCGCTGGACCCGCTGGTGGCCGACGGCATCCTGAAACTGCTGTTGCGGCTGCAGAAGGCCGAGGATGTGGCCTATCTGTTCATCACCCACGATCTGGCGACGGTGAAGGCGATCGCCGATTCGATTGCGGTGATGTATCAGGGATCGCTGGCGCGTTACGGCGCCAGGAGCCAGGTGCTGTCGCCGCCGTTCGACGATTACACCGACCTGCTGCTCGGTTCGGTGCCGGAAATGGCGATCGGCTGGCTGGAAAGGGTTCTGGCGAGCCGGCGCATGGAAAGCGCCGGGAACTGAAGCCGCCCTGGCGGGCGGCCGCTGCCGCGGGCGGATATTTTCGGACAGAAGAAATGCGCAAGGATCATGCCCGGGGCAGGGCGGGCCCGGGCGTCTGCTACAGCGCCAGGTCGCTCACCAGCGCGAAATGGTCGCTCGGCCAGATGCCCTTCAGCGCGGCATTGCCGGCGATCCGGCTGTTCATGATGGTGCCGGCATTCCCGGCGCGGGGCCGGGCCACGAAAATATAGTCGATGCGTCCTTGCGGCTCCGGGTTTTCGGCGGCGAACGGGTTTTCGCGGCTCCAGGTCAGGCCCGGTGCGCCCGGGTGGCAATGGTCCCAGCTGTCGAACAGGGCAATCCCGCTGACCGGGGCGGCGGCCCGCCCGGTGATCATGCGAATCTCGTCCGACATCGGATCGGCATTGAAGTCGCCGGCCAGGATCGCCGGCAGGGCGCCGCGCGGGCTGCGCTTGATGAAGGCCAGCAGGTCGGCCACCTGTTTCTGGCGGATCGCGCTGTGGTAGGGCAGGTAGTTCAGGTGGGTGCAGAAGACCGGGATTGTCCCGGTCGGCCCGGCGACGTCCGCGCGCAGGGCGACGCGCATTTCCTCGGCGCCCGGTTCGTCGTGCAGCGCGATGGCTTCCCGGGTCTTGATCGGCCAGCGCGACAGGATGGCGTTGCCCATGTGGATGCCGTTGGGGCGCGCGCCCGGGGCGTAGGCGTGCGCGTAGCCCAGCCCGTCTGCCAGTTCGGCTGCGAAGTTGCGCCTGCCGTCGTCCCAGACCTCCTGCAGGCAGATGATGTCGGGGGCCTCGCGGGCCAGGGTGGCGGCGATGGCGGCGGCGCGTTCGCGCCAGGGGCCGAAACGCCACCACAGGTTCCAGGTCATCACGGACAGGGTCGGGGTCGGGGTTTCGCGGGCTGGATGTGGCATGTGGTTCCGGCTTTTCGGGGAGCTTATCGCGCTTGCCTTTTCCGGGGCAAGCCTGAGCGTTTCGAACCGGCGTGGCGTGTCGGCCTGTCCGGTCGGAGACGGGGCGGGCGGTGTCGCTGTTGTCGTTTGACGCTTGCGCGAAACGGCCTAGACTGGCCGGTGGGAAAAGCCGGAAAGGTACAGCATGAATCGCCCGGAGGGGAGAAACCGCGACGTGACCCGGCCCAAGGGCCGCCAGGTGCATGACGAGGCGCTGGCCCAGGTGGCTGCGGTTCTGGGCGACATGGAGCGGCGGCGCGACCTGCTGATCGAGGCGCTGCATGCGCTCCAGGATGCCACCGGTGCGCTGCGGGCCGCGCATCTTGCGGCGCTGGCCGAGCTGTTTCGCCTGAGCCAGGCCGAGGTTTTCGAGGTGGCCAGCTTCTACCACCATTTCGACATCGTGAAAGAGGACGAGGACGCGCCCGCGCCGCTGACGATTCGCGTCTGCAACGGGCTGTCGTGCGAAATGGCCGGCGCCGGGGCCCTGATCGAACGCCTGCGCGCCACCACCGAGGCGCGGCGCGTGCGCATCCAGCCGGTGCCGTGTATCGGGCGTTGCGATACCGCGCCCGCGGCGCAGGTCGGCCGGCGCGCGGTGAGCCCGGCCAGCATCGAGCGTATCGTCGAGGCAACGCTTGAGGCGCATGAACCGGCGCTGCCGGATTACGAAACGCTGGAGGCCTATCGCTCGGTCCAGGGCTATCGGGTGCTGGCGCAGGTCCGCTCCGGCGAAATCCCGGCCGAACAGGCGATCGCCACCCTGTCGGACGCCGCGCTGCGCGGGCTTGGCGGGGCCGGCTTTCCGGCCGGGCGCAAATGGTCGGTCGTGCGCGGCTTCGACGGCCCGCGCCTGATGACGGTCAATGCCGACGAGGGCGAGCCGGGCACCTTCAAGGACCGTTTCTGGCTGGAAGGCTCGCCGCACCGGATGCTCGAAGGCGCGCTGATTGCCGCCCATGTGGTGGGCTGCGAACGCATCTACATCTACCTGCGCGACGAATACCCGGCCGTGCGCGAGATCCTGCTGCACGAGATCGCGGCGCTGGAGGCCGCCGGCCTGCTGGCGACCCCGATCGAGCTTCGCCGCGGCGCCGGCGCCTATATCTGCGGCGAGGAAAGCGCGATGATCGAGAGCATCGAGGGCAGGCGCGGCCTGCCGCGTCACCGCCCGCCCTATATCGCCGAAGCCGGCCTTTTCGGCCGCCCGACGCTCAACCACAATGTCGAAACGCTGTCCTGGGTGCCCGACATCCTGCGCCACGGTGCGAAATGGTTCGCCGACCAGGGGCTGGAGGGGCGGCCGGGGATGCGCTCGTACTCGGTGTCGGGGCGGGTGCGCAACCCGGGGGTCAAGATCGCGCCGGCGGGCATCACCCTGCACCAGCTGATCGAGGATTTCTGCGGCGGCATGGCCGAGGGGCACGAGTTGAGGGCATTCCTGCCCGGCGGCGCCTCGGGCGGGATCTTCCCGGCATCGATGGCCGGCCTGCCGCTGGATTTCGGCAGCTTCGAGCCTCACGGCGGCTTCATCGGCAGCCATGCGGTGGTGGTGCTGGGGCAGGCGGATTCGGTGCGCGCGGCGGCGCTGAACACGATGCGCTTCTTTGCCCATGAAAGCTGCGGCCAGTGCACGCCCTGCCGCGCCGGCACCGCGCGCCTGGTGGCGCTTCTGGAGGCCCCCGATCCGCCGCTGATGGAGGAACTGGTGCAGGTGATGGCCGATGCCTCGATCTGCGGGCTGGGGCAGGCGGCGGGCAATTGCGTGCGCCATCTGATACGCTATTTCCCGGAGGAACTGGCATGAGCGCGCGGATCAGTTTCACCCTGGACGGCAGGACGGTCGAGGCCGCGCCGGACGAAACCATCTGGCAGGTCGCCCGGCGCGAAGGCACCGCGATCCCCCATCTGTGCCACCGCGACGACCCCGAATACCGCCCCGACGGCAACTGCCGCGCCTGCATGGTGGAGATCGAGGGCGAACGCGTGCTGGCGGCCTCCTGCATCCGCAAGCCGGCCGCCGGCATGGTGGTGAGAACCGGCGGCGCGCGGGTTGAAAGAAGCCGCCGCATGGTGTTCGAACTGCTGGCCGCCGAGATGCCCGCGCGCGCACAAGGCCCCGAGCCGGACGCGCCCTTCTGGAGCCAGGCCGAGGCCGCCGGGCTGGGCAAGATCCGCCTTGCCCCCACCCGCCCCGGCGCGCAGAAGGCGATTCCGCGCGAAAGCCCCCTGCATGACGCCTCGCACCCGTCGATTGCGGTCAACCTGGATGCCTGCATCGCCTGCAACCTGTGCGTTCGCGCCTGCCGCGAGGTTCAGGTGAACGACGTGATCGCCATGGCCGGGCGCGGCATGAACGTGCTGCCGGTCTTCGACCTGGACGATCCGATGGGGTTGTCGTCCTGCGTGGCCTGCGGCGAATGCGTGCAGGCCTGCCCGACCGGCGCGCTGATGGAAAGGACCCTGCTGGATGCGACCGCAACCCGGCGCGGCCCCGATCGGGCAGAGCGGGTCGTCAACTCCGTCTGCCCGTTTTGCGGAGTGGGCTGTCAGACGGAAATCCATGTGAAGGAAAACCGCATTCTCAAGGTCGATGGCCGGCGCGGCCCGGCCAACCGCGGCAAGCTGTGCGTCAAGGGGCGGTTCGGCTTCGATTATGCGATGAGCCCCGAGCGGCTGACGGTGCCGCTGATCCGGCGCGACGACGCCCCCAAGCGCGCCGACATGCGCCTGTCGTTCGATCGCCGCCACGAGGTGTTTCGCGAAGCCTCCTGGGAGGAGGCGCTGACGCGCGCGGCGGGGGGCTTCAAGGCCATTCTTGCGCGTGCGGGCGGGCAGGCGCTGGCCGGTTTCGGCTCGGCCAAGGGGTCGAACGAAGAGGCATACCTGTTCCAGAAGCTGATCCGCCAGGGCTTTGGCACCAACAATGTCGATCACTGCACCCGGCTGTGCCATGCCTCCTCGGTGGCGGCCTTGATGGAGGGCGTGGGCTCGGGGGCGGTCTCGGCGCCTTTTACGGCCGCCGACGATGCCGACTGCATCCTGGTGATCGGGGCGCGCCCGGAACAGAACCACCCGGTCGCGGCCACCTATTTCAAGCAGGCGGCACGGCGCGGGGCAAGGCTGATCGTGATGGACCCGCGCCGCCAGGGCCTGATGCGCCATGCGACCCACCCGGTGGTGTTCGCGCCCGGGCGCGATGTGGCGCTGCTCAACGCGATGCTGAACGTGATCATCGCCGAGGGGCTGCATGATGCGGACTACGTGCGCCGGCATCTGGACGGGTTCGAGGCGCTGCGCGAACGGGTGCGCGATTTCACCCCCGAGGCAATGGCCGAACTGACCGGGGTTGCCCCCGAAACCGTGCGCGAGGTGGCGCGCGTCTTTGCCGGCGCGCGGGCCTCGATCATCTTCTGGGGCATGGGGGTTTCGCAGCATGTGCACGGCACCGACAACGCGCGTTGCCTGATCGCGCTGGCGCTGATCACCGGCCAGGTGGGCCGGCCGGGAACCGGGCTGCACCCGCTGCGCGGCCAGAACAACGTGCAGGGGGCGTCGGACGCCGGGCTGATCCCGATGGTCTATCCGGACTACGCGCCGGTCGAGGATGCCGATGTGCGGGCGCGCTACGAGGATGCCTGGGGCCGCGCGCTGGACCCGAACAGCGGGCTGACCGTGGTCGAGATCGTCCACGCCATCCATTCGGGCGACATTCGCGGCATGTATGTCATGGGCGAAAACCCGGCCATGTCCGACCCGGACCAGACCCATGCGCGCGCCGCGCTGGCCAAGCTGGAGCATCTGGTGGTGCAGGACATCTTCCTGACCGAAACCGCCTGGCAGGCCGATGTGATCCTGCCGGCAAGCGCGCACGCCGAAAAACCGGGCAGCTACACCAATTCGAACCGTCAGGTGCAGCTTGGCCGGCCGGCTCTGGCGCCGCCGGGCGATGCGCGTCAGGACTGGCGGCTGATCGTGGAACTGGCCCGGCGGCTGGGGCTGGACTGGTCCTACGACGACGTGGCCGATGTCTATGGCGAAATGGCGGCGATGATGCCGTCGCTGGACAACATCACCTGGCAGCGGCTGGAGCGCGAAGGCTGCGTGACATACCCCGCCAGCGCGCCGGACGCGCCCGGGCGGGAGGTGCTGTTCGCCGAGGGCTTCCCCACCGCCAGCGGCAAGGCGAAACTGGTGCCCGCCGATCTGCTGCCGCCCGACGAGATGCCCGACGAAGCGTTCCCGCTGGTGCTGACCACCGGGCGCCTGCTGGAGCACTGGCACACCGGGGCGATGACCCGGCGCTCTGGCGCGCTGGATGCGCAGGAACCCGAGCCGGTGGTGTCCATGCACCCGCGCGACATTGCCGAAATGGGGTTCGAGCGCGGCCAGAAGGTGGTCGTGGAAACGCGGCGCGGGGCGATTTCGCTGACCCTGCGGGAGGACCGCGACGTGACCCGCGGCATGCTGTTCATTGCGTTCTGCTTCGGCGAAGCGCCGGCCAACGTTCTGACCAACCCGCACCTGGATCCGGTGGGAAAGATCCCCGAGGTCAAGTTCGCGGCGGCGCGGGTGCGGCCCGCCTGATCAGGAGTCTTCTTCTTCTTCGCGCCCGGTGTTCACCAGCCAGCCGCCGGGGCCGGCGATGCTGTCGGGCAACAGCATGATCATCATTTCGCGAAGACCGATACAGGCCATTGCCGCAAGGATCACCTGATCCGCACTGAGAGGATTGAAATGCATGTCGTAACCTCGCACGCGTCAAACGGGTAGTGTCGGCGGGTTTACAGTGCCCAATTCC
>JALSRF010000496.1 GCA_026984895.1 Paracoccaceae bacterium | reverse complement strand
GGGGTCCCGGTCGCGGGCAAGCGCGGCGCCGGCTACCGGATGAGCGCACCGGTAACCCTGCCGGCACTGAACCTCAGCCAGGGCGAACTGGAAGCGCTGCACCTGGGCCTGGCGGTGATGTGCGAGGCCAGCGACGAAGGGCTGCGCGCCGCCGGAAAGAGCCTGGCCGCCAAGATCGATGCGGCGCTGCCGGAAAACCAGGTGATCGACACCGCCGGCATCGGGCTGGCGGTCTACCCCTTCGCCGACCCGGCCTCGGGGGTGCGTCACATGGCGACGCTGCGCCGGGCGGTGCGCGGGCGGCGCAAGCTGCGCATGCGCTACCGCGAGGCGGGAACGCGCACCATCGAGACCGTGGCCCGACCGCTGGCGCTGGACTACTGGGGCCGCGTCTGGACCTGCGACATCTGGTGCGAACGCAAGGGCGCGCAACTGGTGCTGCGGCTGGACCGGATATCGGAAATCCGCGAACTGGACGCCTTTTTCTGACAGGCTTTCTGACGGGTTTTCTGACGGGCGCCCGGTTTTCCGAAAGGCGCCCGAGCCGCGCGCCCGGCCGGGCCGCCATGCTCAGCGCGCGCCGCCCGGCACGTCCTTGTGCGCAAAGACGAAACAGCGCCCGCGCCGGATCATCAGCCAGAGCGGCGTGCCGGGCCGGGGCAGGAAGACCGAGGGCACGCTGGCCTTCAGGATCGAACCGTCGTAGTCCATGCGAAACTCGACCAGGCTCTCGCGGCCCATGAAGCGCGCCCGCTCCACCACGCCGCGCGCCGGCACGCCGTCCTGCGGGGTGGGATTGGGGCCCCGACCGGCGCGGTCGAAATCGATGCGCAGATGCTGCGGGCGGATGACGATGTCGATCCGGGTGCCGTCCGGGTGTCCGGGGGCCAGGAATTCACCAAAGGGCGTGGGCACGAGCGCCCCTTTAACTTCGCCTTCTATAACATTGATATCGCTGAAGAATGCCGCCGCTTCCTTGTCCACTGGAGCGTTGTAGATATTGTAGGGCGCGCCGCTTTGCACGATGCGTCCGTTGCGCATCAGCGCGATCTCGTCGGCCATGCGCATGGCTTCGGCGGGCTCGTGGGTGACCAGCAGAACCGATGTCCCCTCGTCTTTCAGGATTTCCAGCGTGGCGTCGCGGATGTCGTCCTTGAGGCGCTCGTCCAGGCCCGAAAACGGTTCGTCCATCAACATCACCCGCGGCCGGGGGGCCAGCGCCCGCGCCAGGGCCACGCGCTGCTGCTCGCCGCCCGACAACTGGTGCGGCCAGGCATCGATGCGGTGCAGCAGGTTGACCCTGGCCAGAAGCTCCTCGACCCGCGCACGCTGCCCGGCCTTCGGGCCCGAAAGGCCGAAGGCCACATTGTCGGCCACGTCAAGGTGCGGGAACAGCGCGAAATCCTGAAACATCAGCCCGATCGAGCGCGCCTCGGGCGGCATGTGCAGACGGCCCTGCGAAATGGCCTTTCCATCCAGGAACACCGCGCCCTCGTCCTGCCGGTCAACCCCGGCGATGATGCGCAGGGTGGTCGACTTGCCGCAGCCCGATGGCCCCAGCAGGCAGGTCACCTGCCCCGCACCAACGCGCAGCGACAGGTCGTCCACCACCGCGCGCCCGCCAAACCGGCGGGTGATGCCGCGCACTTCGATGCGCGCAGCCGGCTGGCCCGTGCCCACAGCTGCCTGATTCACCCCTGCCTCGCTCACGGCTGCCTCATGCCTCGCCTTACCCGAGAAAAACAATCGGGCATCAGGTCGATAGCAGGGCCGTCCCCCTGCCGCAAGTGCGCGCCGGCGCTCACAGCGTCGCGTTGATCTGACCGCCGTCCAGCAGGATGTTCTGCCCGACGATGAAACCGGCATGCTGCGAACACAGGAAGGCGCAGGCGGCTCCGAACTCCTGCGTCGTGCCGTAGCGCCGGGCGGGAACCGTGGCTTCGCGCCGCTGCCGCGCCTCTTTCGCGGTGATGCCGGCGGCCTGCGCCGCCGCCGCGTCAAGCGCGTCCGCGCGCGCGGTGGCGTGGATGCCCGGCAGCAGGTTGTTGATGGTTACCCCGGCGGGCGCCACCTGACGCGCGGTGCCGGCGACAAAGCCGGTCAGCCCGGCGCGCGCCGTGTTCGACAGGCCGAGCGTGGCAATCGGCGCCTTCACCGACATCGAGGTGATGTTCACCACCCGCCCCCATCCGCGCGCCATCATTGCCGGCACCAGCCCCTGGATCATCGCGATCGGCGCCAGCATGTTGGCATCCAGCGCGGCGATGAAATCCTCTCGGCTCCAGTCCTGCCACATCCCCGGCGGCGGCCCGCCGGCATTGTTCACCAGAATGTCGGCCCCCGCGCCGGCCTCCAGCACCGCCGCCCGGCCTTCCGGGGTGGTCACGTCGGCGGCCACGCTCGCCACCTCGACGCCGAAATCGCTTCGGATGGCTTCGGCCGCGGCCTCCAGCGCCTCGGCCCCGCGCGCATTGAGCACCAGCGAGACCCCTTCGCCGGCCAGCGCCCGCGCGCAGCCCAGCCCCAGCCCCCTGGACGCGGCGCAGACCACCGCGCGCCTGCCTCTGATCCCCATGTCCATGATCCGTCCCTCCCGGCCCTGCCTGTTTTCCGGCGCCTTTTCGGGCGGGACCTGCCATCGGCAGGAAGCCCGCCGCTGCCGCCGCCCCCACAATGAACCAGCAAGGCCGGGCTGGCAACGCCTTGGGCATGACCGGCAGGCCGGGGCATTGGCCGCGGCGCCCGCCAAGGTCGCGGGCGCGCCGGAAAATCCCGGCGCCGGCGGGATCCGCCCTGGCGCGGGCGCAGTGCCGGCCGCTCGCCAGCCCGGCCGGGCCGGCGAAATCGCGGCGCCGGCGGGGTTTCGCCCGTCATGCGCCTGCCCCCGGCGCCGGGCCTCAGCGCGCGGCGATGAAGTCGCCAAACAGGTATCCGTTGCCGAACCCGCTGCTTGCCGTGCCGGCAACGACCCCGCCGGTTGCGCCATGCGCCGGGCCGATGAAATCCCCGGACATGTCGGCGTTGATCGCGAAACTGTCCGCAGGCCCGCTGATGCTGCCCGAAAGGACCGAACTGTAGGTGTAGTCGACCCCGAGGTTGGCCGCCCGGTCGATGACGCCGTGCTGAACCGCCAGCGTCCCGCTCAGCCGCACGCCGGCCTGATCGACAAAGCCGCTGGCAGACCCGCTCAGCGTGGCGGTGGCGAAATCGACGTTCAGCACCAGGCGGCCGTCCATCTTGCGCTCGCCGGCGGCGACTTCGGCGCGCAGCCGCAGGACACCATCGTAGCTGGCGCTGCCGCTGTAGGGCAGGCTCGCCGGGGCGGTCGCGCCGACCGCGTCCCATTGCGCGTGCAGCGCGTTCGAGGTGGCTTCGTATTCGCCGAAGTCGGGCGGGGCGCCCGGGCCCGCCGCGCCGCCGCCACCGCCCCCGCAGCCCGCCGGAATCCACAGCGCCAGAGCAGCCGCGCATGTTGCGCGCAGCCGACCTGTGCTGTGCGTCGCTGGCAACCGGTGCGCCATGGTTCCCCCGGGTTTCGTCTGCCGGTTATGGGCCGTTCGTGGTGAACAGCAGGTTAACCGCTCGCGGTTCGCGCCTTTTTGCGCGCCGCGATGGTCGTTGCGGCCTGCGCCGCGCGCCTGTATATGCCCGCCCTATGACCGACACCTCCCGACCCGCCGCATCTGCCGCACACGCCCCCTCCGGCAACCGCCCGCCGCTGCCTCCGGAAATCGCCCGGCGTCGCACCTTTGCGATCATCAGCCACCCGGATGCGGGCAAGACCACGCTGACCGAGAAGTTCCTGCTTTATGGCGGCGCCATCCAGATGGCCGGCCAGGTGCGCGCCAAGGGCGAGGCGCGGCGCACGCGCTCGGACTACATGAAGATGGAGCAGGAGCGCGGGATTTCGGTTTCCGCGTCGGCCATGTCTTTCGATTTCGCCGATCACCGCTTCAACCTGGTGGACACGCCCGGCCACTCGGATTTTTCCGAGGACACCTACCGCACGCTGACGGCGGTGGACGCGGCCGTGATGGTGATCGACGGCGCCAAGGGTGTCGAAAGCCAGACCCGCAAGCTGTTCGAGGTCTGCCGTCTGCGCGACCTGCCGATCCTGACGTTTTGCAACAAGATGGACCGCGAAAGCCGCGATACCTTCGACATCATCGACGAAATTCAGGAAAATCTCGCCATCGACGTGACCCCGGCCAGTTGGCCGATCGGCGTCGGGCGCGAGTTCATCGGCTGTTACGACCTGCTGAACGACCGGCTGGAACTGATGGACCGCTCTGACCGCAACGTCGTGGCCGAAAGCATTGAAATCAAGGGGCTGGATGACCCGAAACTGGCCGAGCACGTGCCCGGGCACCTGCTGGAAAAGTTCCTCGAAGACGTGGAGATGGCGCGCGAACTGCTGCCGGCGCTCGACATGCAGGCGCTGCACGAAGGCACCATGACGCCGATCTGGTTCGGCTCGGCGATCAACTCGTTCGGGGTGCGCGAACTGATGCGCGGCATTGCCGATTTCGGCCCCCCGCCGCAGCCGCAAAGCGCGACGCCCAGACAGATTTCCCCTGAAGAACCAAAGGTTTCCGGCTTTGTCTTCAAGGTGCAGGCGAACATGGACCCCAGGCACCGCGACCGGGTCGCCTTCCTGCGCCTTGCCTCGGGCCATTTCCGGCGCGGCATGAAGCTGACCCATGTGCGCAGCAAGAAACAGATGGCCGTGACCAACCCGGTCCTGTTTCTGGCGTCCGACCGCGAACTGGCAGAAGAGGCCTGGGCCGGCGACATCATCGGCATCCCCAACCACGGCCAGCTGCGCATCGGCGACACGCTGACCGAGGGCGAGGCGATCCGCGTCACCGGTATCCCCTCCTTTGCGCCGGAGCTTTTGCAAACCGTGCGCGCGGGCGACCCGATGAAGGCCAAGCACCTGGAAAAGGCGCTGATGCAGTTCGCCGAGGAAGGCGCGGCCAAGGTGTTCAAGCCGATGATCGGCGCGGGTTTCATCGTTGGCGTCGTGGGCGCCCTGCAGTTCGAGGTGCTCGCCAGCCGGATCGAACAGGAATACGGGCTGCCGGTGCGTTTCGAGCCCAGCCAGTTCACCTCGGCGCGCTGGATCACCGGCCCCGGCGAGGCGGTGGACCGTTTCGTGGCGGCCAACAAGGGCCATATCGCCCATGACAACGACGGCGATCTGGTCTACCTGACCCGCCTGCAATGGGACATCGACCGGATCGAGCGCGACCACCCGGAACTGACGCTCGGAAAAACCAAGGAAATGATGGTCTGATGCCCGATCAGCCGCCGCTTTGCCTGGCCTGCCGTTACCGCGCCGAACACCCCTGCCGCCCCGGCGGGCTGTTCGATGCCGACCGCGTGGCGCAGGTGCTTGCAACCTTCATCGAGGCCAGCAGCCTCAGGCCCTCGGACCGGGCGCGCAAGCGGCAATCCGAATGGGCCGATGACTGCGTGATGGAACTGGCCTTTCACAGCCCCGAAATGGCCTTTCGCGTGCTGCTGCTGACAATGATCGAACTGAAAACCCCGGCCGAAGCCATGGCCCTGGCCGCCGGCGCGCTTGAAACGCTGATCGCAACCCACGGCGATCTGTTCATCGAGCGGATCGAGAATCTGGCCCGGCAGTCGCCGCGGTTCCGCTATCTTCTGACGGGCGTCTGGCCGCAGGGCAAGAAGCACAGCCCGACCTGGCAACGCGTGGAAAACGCACGTCGCGACGCGCCGCGCGTTGCCCCGGACGACCCGCTGCCCCCGGTGGGGCTGATCGCGGCCCCTCCCGCCTGAGCCGGACGGCCCGGATTTTCCCGGCCGGGCCCGCCCCGCCCCGGCAGCAGACGCGCGCGCGAACTGTTGATTTCGCAATCCGCGCGCGCGCCGCTATGGTTTCGCAAGGATGCGCAAGACCGGTGAGGTTCAGGGAATGTCAAACCGCATTGCCCCGGCGCTTGGCTGGCGACTGGCCGGCTTTCTGACAAGACGGAGGGCGGGTTATGTCCCCTTTTCGGTGACACCCGCCGCGCGGCTGCGCAGGACGCTGAAGCCGGGCGATGTGCTGCTTGTCGAAGGCGACAGCCGGATTTCCACCGCAATCAAGTATCTCACCCAGTCCACCTGGTCGCACGCGGCCCTGTGCGTATGCGAATGCGGCAGCGGCGACGAACTGGTGGAGGCCGACCTGCGCGAGGGCGTGCGCCGCGTGCCCATCGACAGATACGCGGCGCTGAACACGCGGATATGCCGCCCCGTTGCACTTGCCCCGCAAGACCTTCGGCGCGTGCTTGATTACATGTTGTCCTCGGTCG
>JALSRF010000495.1 GCA_026984895.1 Paracoccaceae bacterium | reverse complement strand
CAGTGCCCTTTCGCCTGTTTCGCGCCGACCATAGGCCCCGCCACTTCTCCGATGCAAGCGGGTCGATCCGATAAACTTTTCCCCAAACATGCCGTTTAGCCTTTTTGAAACCTGTCCCTGCGAATCTCGTTATCGGGTGAAAAAGATGGTGGGTTGGAGATGATCCAGGAATGTATGGGCTGGGGTGCCCTTGACTACAAACTGTGCCAGCCAGGGGACTCGCGGCTGAGTTTTCGCGGACCGTGCCAGGAGCCGCAGGACCGCTACAGCGTGATCCTGGGGGGCACCGAGATATTCGGCCGCTTCATGGAAACGACCATTGCCGATACCTTTGCCGCTCTGAGCGAAACGCAGGTTGTGAACCTGGGCTGCCTGAGCGCCGGTATCGAAGCATTCGAAAACGATCCGGTCATTGCGGATCTTGTGGCCGGGGCCAGCCTGACGGTGCTGCATGTGACCGGCGTTCAGTTGCTATCGAACGCCTACTATCAGGTTCATCCCCGCCGCAATGACCGCTTTATCCAGCCGACGCCGCGCATGCGCGAGGCATTCCCGCGGCTGGATTTCACCGAGGTTCACTTTGTCGGCCACCTGTTGCGCAGCGCCGCGGAACATTCGCCCGAGGCGTTTCGCGAAATGCGCGAGGAATTGCAGGCCGAATGGCTTCGGCGCATGTCGGCGTTTCTCGACGGGGTGCCGGGCGATGTCGTGCTGCTGTGGATGGCGGCCCATGAGCCGCCGGCAGACGTGCGGACCTCTCCGGGCTGGGACGAACCGCTGTTCGTCACGCGCAAGATGCTGGACGCGCTGGCGGTCGATGGCGTTCACCTGCTGGAGGTGGTCGCGACGCCGGAAGAAACCCAGGCCGGCCGTGACCGGATGATCTTTCCGCCGCACGAGGAACCCGCGGCGCAGCGCCTGCTTGGCCCCATCGTGCACCAGCGCGCCGCGATAAGCCTGCTGGAATTCGGCGACCGGCTGGGGGAAAGCCGGCCCGCGCAGGCGGCGGGCCGGGCAACTCGCCAGGGCTAATCTCAGAGCTTTTCGATCAGTTCGGGCACCGCCTGAAACAGATCGGCGACCAGCCCGTAGTCGGCCACCTGGAAGATCGGGGCTTCTTCATCCTTGTTGATGGCCACGATGATCTTGCTGTCCTTCATGCCGGCCAGGTGCTGGATGGCACCGGAAATGCCGACCGCCACATAGAGGTCGGGGGCGACGACCTTGCCGGTCTGGCCAACCTGCCAGTCGTTGGGAGCATAGCCCGAATCGACCGCGGCGCGGCTGGCGCCAACGGCCGCGCCCAGCTTGTCGGCCAGTTTCTCGATCAGGGCGAAATCCTCTTGCGAGCCGACCCCGCGCCCGCCCGAAACCACGACGCTTGCCGAGGTCAGCTCGGGCCGGTCGCTTTCGGCCACCTTGTCCTCGATCCATTCGGAAAGGCCGGGGTTTTCGGCGGTGGCGATCTCTTCCAGCGGCGCGGCGCCGGTCATGCCGGCCGCATCGAAAGTCGAGGTGCGAACCGTCAGCACCTTCTTCGGGTCCGAGGAGCGCACCACCTGGATCGCATTGCCGGCATAGACCGGGCGTTCGAAGGTCTGCGCATCGACGACCCCCGAGACATCCGAGATCACCATCACGTCCAGCAGGGCCGCAACCCGGGGCATGATGTTTTTCGCGCTGGCGGTCGCCGGGGCGACGATATGTTCGTAGTCCCCGGCCAGCGACACGACCAGCGCCGCGACGGGCTCGGCCAGGCCATGGCCATAGGCGGCATTGTCGGCGCAAAGAACCTTCGATACGCCGTCGATTTTCGCGGCCTGGGCGGCGGCGTCCCCGCAGCCCGAGCCGGCGCACAGCACGGTGATATCGCCCAGCGACCGGGCCGCCGTGACGGCCTTGGACGTGGCATCGGCGGCCAGTTCGCCCCCGTTGATTTCTGCCAGAAGAAGAACAGCCATCACACCACCCCCTTTTCCTTGAGTTTCGCCACCAGTTCATCGACCGAACCGACGATCTCGCCGGCCTTGCGTCCTTCGGGCTCTCTGGTCTCGACGATCGAAAGGCGGGGCGAGACATCCACGCCATAGTCGGCGGCGGTCTTTTCCTCCAGCGGCTTCTTCTTTGCCTTCATGATGTTGGGCAGGCTGGCATAGCGCGGTTCGTTCAGGCGCAGGTCCGCGGTGACGATGGCGGGCAGCCGGACCTTGATCGTCTGCAGCCCGCCGTCCACTTCGCGGGTGACCAGGGCGCTGTCGCCCTCGATGTTCAGTTCCGAGGCGAAGGTCGCCTGCGGCCAGCCCAGCAGCGCCGCCAGCATCTGGCCGGTGGCGTTCATGTCGTTGTCGATCGCCTGCTTGCCGGCAAGGACCAGCCCCGGCTGTTCCTCGTCGATCACCGCCTTCAGGATCTTGGCGACGGCCAGAGGCTCGATGTCCTGATGCACGTCCTCGGCGGCCACCACCAGAATCGCCCGGTCGGCACCCATGGCCAGCGCCGTGCGCAGGGTTTCCTGCGCCTGCTTGACACCGATCGAAACGGCCACCACCTCTTCGGCCTTGCCGGCCTCTTTCAGGCGGATGGCTTCTTCGACGGCGATTTCGTCGAACGGGTTCATCGACATTTTCACATTGGCCAGATCGACCCCGCTTCCGTCCGCCTTCACGCGCACCTTCACGTTGTAGTCGATCACGCGTTTGACCGGCACGAGCACCTTCATCTGCGTTTCTCCTTGAAATCGCGGCGTCGCGAGGGGCGCCGCACCAACCTTGCCGGTTTGTTAGCGAGTCCGGGCCTTGGAAAACAAGCCAAAATCGACAGCGAATCGCCTTGTTACGCCGCGTCCCGGCGCATGCGGGCATCAACGGTTGGCGCCGGGCACCCACAGCACGTCGTCGGCGCCGCCGTTGTTGGCAAGCCGGGCGGCGACGAAGAACCAGTCCGACAGGCGGTTGAGGTATCTGACCGCCGCCGGGTTGACCTGCCGGCCTGCGGCCAGATCCACCGTCAGCCGCTCGGCCCGGCGCGCAACCGTCCGGCACAGGTGCAGATGCGCGGCCAGTGCATTTCCGCCGGGCAGGATGAAAGAGCGCAGCGGTTCCAGCCTTTCGTTCATCCCGTCGATTTCGCTTTCTAGCCGCTCGACCTGGCTGTCGCTCATTCGCAGCGGCGGGTGCCCGGCCTCGGTTTCCCGATCGGTTTCCGGGCGGCAGAGGTCGGCACCCAGATCGAACAGGTCGTTCTGGATCGCGGCCAGCCTTTCGTCGATCTCGCCCGATGCGTGCAGCCGCGCCAGCCCGACGGTGGCGTTGGTTTCATCGACCGTCCCGTAAGCCGCCACCCGCGGGTCGTTCTTGGCGACGCGACTGCCGTCACCCAGGGCGGTGTCGCCGCTGTCGCCGGTGCGCGTGTAAATCCTGTTCAGGATGACCAAGGCATCACCTTTTCGAGCGAAGGAAGATGAACAGCAAGATGAGAGCAATCGCCACAGCCTGGGCGATGATCCGGTAGCGCATCAGCCGGTTTGCGTGTTTCCGGTTGAATTCGCCCCCCCTGGCAAAGCCGCCAATGCCGATCATCAGGATCACGACCACCAGCAGCATTGCGCCGGCGACGACGTAAAACAGGGGATCATTCAGCATCGGCACACTCCGGCGGGAAACAGACGGTATGTGCGCATATAAGGCGCAAGGCCGTCCGGGAAAAGGGGGCGGGCGATTTGCCGCTGGGGCCAGGGTTCATGCGAAAACCCGGGCACGGCGCCTTGAGGCACCCTGGCGCCGCGGCGGGGGGCTATCCTCTTGCGATGATCCAGTCCAGCGCCCGGCTGGGCAGGATGCGGCGCAGCGTGCCCATCAGGTAGGTCGGGGCGGTGACATAGTAGCGCGGGCGCGGGCGCGGATGTTCCAGCGCGTGCACCAGCTTTCGGGTGACCGCCGCCGGCGGCAGTTCGAACCGGTCGGGGCCGCGGTCCGAATACAGCCGCCTGACCAGGGTTTCGCGGTATTGTTCGGCGCGCGGGCTGTTTTCCCAGTCGATCCAGCGTTCGAAATGGGGAATGGCGTTTTCGCGGATGCGCGAGGTGATGGGCCCCGGTTCGATCAGGCTGACGTGGATCGGGGTGTCGCGCATTTCCAGGCGCAGCGTGTCGCTCAACCCTTCCAGGGCGAATTTCGTTGCCACATAGGCGCCGCGCCATTTCAGCGTCACCAGCCCCAGCACCGAGGAACAGTTGACGATCCGCCCGTGCCCCTGGGCGCGCATGGCGGGGATCACGCGGCGGGTCAGATCGTGCCAGCCGAACAGGTTGGTTTCGAAGATCGCACGCAGGGCGTCGGTGGGCAGGTCCTCCAGCGCGCCGGGCAGGGCGTAGGCGCCGTTGTTGAACAGCGCGTCCAGCCGCCCGCCGGTTGTCTCCAGCACCTCGGCCAGGGCGGTTTCGATGCTGGCGGCGTCGGTGTAGTCCAGCCGCGGGCTGTCGAAACCCTCGGCGCGCCGGCGGGCGCAGTCTTCGGCCCTGCGGCAGGATGCGAATACCCGCCAGCCGCGCGCCCTGAGGCCCAGGGCCGCGTCATATCCGATGCCCGACGAACAGCCGGTGATGAGGATGGATCGTTGCGTCACTGTTTTCGTGCCTTTCGTTGTTTGCGGGACGCTACGCGCTTTGCCAGGAAAGCTCAAACACCCGGATCGGGCAGAGAAATCCGCCCGGCGATTCTTTACGCCCCGCATTGCTGCGGCTATCACGGACGCCATGACCGATGCGACCGACAACGACGTGACAGACCCCGCAGCGCCGGCCGAGCTTACCGAACCGCTGCGCCGCGCGCTGGGAGAGCGCTATCTGACCTACGCGCTGAGCACGATCATGAACCGCGCGCTGCCGGATGCGCGCGACGGGCTGAAGCCCGTGCACCGGCGCATTCTTTACGCGATGCGCGAACTGAGGCTGGCGCCCGACGGGCGGTTCCGCAAGAGTTCCAAGATCAGCGGCGACGTGATGGGCAACTACCACCCGCATGGCGATGCCGCGATCTATGACGCCATGGCGCGGCTGGCGCAGGATTTCAACGTGCGCTACCCGCTGGTGGACGGGCAGGGCAACTTCGGCAACATCGACGGCGACAACCCGGCCGCCAGCCGCTACACCGAGGCGCGCCTGACCACCGCCGCCGAGGCCCTGCTTGATGGGCTCGACGAGGATGCCGTGGACTTTCGCGAAAACTACGACGGCACCCTGCGCGAGCCCGTCGTGCTGCCGGCCTCGTTTCCGAACCTGCTGGCCAACGGCGCCAGCGGCATCGCCGTGGGCATGGCCACCAACATCCCGCCGCACAACATCGGCGAACTGGTGGACGCCTGCCTGCACATGATCAGGACGCCGGAGCTGCGCGACGATACGCTGCTCAACTACATCCCGGGCCCCGATTTTCCCACCGGCGGTGTGATTGTCGAGCCGCGCGAGAACATCGCGCGGGCCTATCGCACCGGGCGCGGCTCCTTCCGGCTGCGCGCGAAATGGGAGGTGGAACAGCTTGGCCGCGGGCAATGGCAGATCGTGGTCACCGAGATCCCCTACCAGGTGCAGAAATCCCGCCTGATCGAAAAGCTGGCCGAACTGATTCAGACCCGGAAGGTGCCCATCCTTGCAGATGTGCGTGACGAAAGCGCCGACGACATCCGCCTGATCCTTGAGCCGCGCTCGAAGAACGTGGATGCGGATGTGCTGATGAACATGCTGTTCCGCAATTCCGACCTGGAAACCCGTTTCAGCCTGAACATGAACGTGCTGATCGACGGGCTGACGCCGAAGGTGTGCAGCCTGAAGGAGGTGCTGCGCGCCTTTCTCGATCACCGCCGCGAGGTGCTTTTGCGCCGCTCGCGCCACCGGCTGGCCAGGATCGACCATCGGCTTGAAGTGCTCGAAGGCTTCATCATCGCCTTTCTCAACCTCGACCGGGTGATCGACATCATCCGTTTTGACGACGACCCGAAAGCGGCGCTGATGCGTGAAACCTGGGGCCGCGACCATGTGCGCGCCACGTCCGAGGCCGACTATGTGCCGCCGCCCCCGGGCGAGGGCGAGTTGAGCGAGCTTCAGGTCGATGCGATCCTGAACATGCGCCTGCGCTCCCTGCGCCGCCTGGAAGAAATGGAACTGCGCCGCGAGCGCGACGAACTGATGGCCGAGCGCGCCGAGATCGAGGACCTGCTGGACAGCGATGCCCGACAATGGGCGCGCATCGCCGAACAGTTGAAGGAAACCCGCAAGCTTTTCGGCAAGGACCCTGCCCTGGGCGCCCGACGCACGCAGTTCGCCGAGGCCGACGACACCGAGGACGTGCCGCTGGAAGCCATGATCGAGCGCGAGCCGATCACCGTGGTCTGTTCGAAAATGGGCTGGATCCGCGCCATGAAGGGCCATATCGACCTGGGCCAGACGCTGAAATTCAAGGCC
>JALSRF010000494.1 GCA_026984895.1 Paracoccaceae bacterium | reverse complement strand
CCGCGCGCACGGCTGCCGCTGCACCTGTTCGAGCCACGCTACCTGGCGATGCTCGACGATGTGCTGAAGACCCAGGACCGCCTGATCGGGATGATCCAGCCGTTGCCGGGCGCCGATGCCGCGCGTTCGCCCGCTCCGCTGCACGAAATCGGCTGCGCCGGCCGGGTCACCGCATTTTCCGAAACGCCGGACCGGCGTTGCATGATCACGCTGACGGGCGTGTCGCGGTTCCGCATCCTTTCCGAAGAGAACGGTTTTTCGCCCTATCGCAAGTTCCGTGTAAACTGGACGGAGTTCAAGGGCGATCTGGGCCATGAAGAACACGATCCCGGTTTCGATCGCGCCCGTTTTCTTTCCCTGCTGGAACGGTATTTCACCACCCAGGAACTGGATGCGGACTGGGACTCCATGCGCGACGCCGGCGACGAGATCCTGATCAACTCTCTGGCCATGCTGTGCCCGTTCGATACCGAAGACCGTCAGGCGCTGCTGGAGGCACCGACCCTTTGCCAGCGCCGCGAAACGCTGACCACGCTCATGGAGTATGCGTTGCTGGGCGGCGAAGGCGAAGAGGTCATCCAGTGATCGACCTCCCGAAGGCCAACCGCCGGATGCTGGAAGCGCTGGTCTGCCCGCTGACGCAGGCAACGCTGGCCTATGACGCCGAAAGACAGGAACTGATCTCGAAAGCCGCCGGGCTGGCGTTTCCGGTTCGAAACGGCATCCCGGTGATGCTGGTGGACGAGGCGCGGCCACTGGAATAAGGCATGGCGCCGGCAGACCGGCACCGGCATCGTGCCCGACCGGCCGCCGGCGCGGTTTCGCCTGTGACCCCGCAGGAAGATCGCGCCCGCAGCGCGGCGTGTCCCGGGCACAGGGGCGCCTTGAGGCGGCGCGCGGTGGCCATGTGCGCGTGCGGCTCAGGCTCCGGCGATCTCCGCCCGGATGGCCAGTGCCGCGGCGCGCGGGTCCGCCGCCTGCCGGACGGGGCGGCCGACGACGATGTGATCGGCCCCGGCGGCGATGGCCGCGGCCGGGGTGGCGATGCGCTTCTGGTCGCCGGCATCGGCGCCGGCGGGGCGCACCCCGGGGGTAACGATCAGCCGGCCCGCGGCCTCGGGCAGGGCGCGGATGGCGGCGGCCTCGCGCGCAGAGGCGATGACCCCGTGCGCCCCGGCCTCGAACGCACGCCCGGCGCGTTCGATCACGAGGTCGCCCAGGTCTGCGGGCTTGATCAGCGCCGCATCCAGGTCGGCGCGGTCAAGCGAGGTCAGGATGGTCACGGCGAGGATGCGGGTCTTGCTGCCCGCCGCCCCCTCGCGTGCGGCGCGCACCACCTGGGGGTCGCCGTGGACGGTGAGGAAATCCAGATCGAAGCGCGCCAGCCCGCGCACCGCGGCTTCCACCGTGGCGCCGATGTCGAACAGCTTCATGTCGAGAAACACGCGTTTGGCGTGTTCGTCCTTGAGTTCGCGCGCCAGCGCCAGCCCGCCGCCGGTCAGCATCCCCAGCCCGATCTTGTAGAAGGACACCGCGTCGCCCAGCGTTTCGGCCAGTTGCAGCCCGGCATGGGCGTCGGGCAGATCGAGGGCGACGATCAGGCGGTCATCGGCTTGGGTCATGGGGGCTCCTGGTTGCGGTTCGCGCGCGGTATAGGCGGATCAGCCGTCCTTGTATAGCAACGCCAGGTCCGGGCCTTCGGTGCAATACATGTGCACCCAGATATAGGCGTGCTGAAACAGCGCCAGCACCAGCGCGTTCCACGAATCGGTCAGGAACGCGATGCCCCACATGCCGAGGAACACGATGCCATACATCGCGTTGGAAGCGTATCTGAACGCGCCCTGGTTCACCATCGGCATGTTGAGGTAGCGATCATCGAAATGATCGCCGCCAAGGGCGCGCGGGATGGTGAAATACCTGATCACGGAATGGGCGCCTCAACCGGCGACGATGACCAGCAAGGCGCCGATCAGCAGGTTGAGTTCGCGCAGGCCGCCAAGGCTGTTGGCATCAGCGATGCCGGCCGCGAGCAGCAGGAGCGGACGGGCAAGCAGGAACGGCAGGAACATCGCGCCCCAGAGGCGCAGCGCCCTGTCGCCGAACAGCCGGCTCATCACCCCGAAGACCAGTTGCAGGCGCCAGACCACGGCGACCATGGACTGGTGGAACAGCGCGACGGCGATGGTCATGCAGGCCCAGTTTCTCGCGCCGATCCCCCAGAGGCCGGTCTCCGGGTCGCCCAGCAGCGAGCAGGCGCCGGCGGTCAGCAGGGCGGCCAGCATCGCGTGCTGGATCTGGCCGCGCAAGAGGGCCGTGCGGGGCAGGGATTTCCTGATGGTCTCGAGGCTGCGCATGCGCTGTCCTTTCGCCGGAAATGCAGGCCTGGCCGCGGGGCCTGCCGCGACACGGTGGTTGCGATTTCACACTGGCCTGACCTTGCAAGAGATCGGGCCGCTTCCCACATAGCACATGAGGCCCGAAAGCGGGTGTGCTGCATTTGCGGGCACCTGGCCAAAAGGGCGCTTTTGAAAGGAGACATACCCATGAACATGGAAAAGTTCACGGAACGGTCGAGGGGTTTTCTGCAGGCGGCCCAGACCATCGCGATGCGCGAAAACCACCAGAAGCTTGCTCCCGAACACCTGTTGAAGGCCTTGCTGGATGACGACCAGGGACTGGCGTCGAATCTTATCCAGCGTGCCGGCGGCTCGCCCGAACGCGTGCGCGAGGCGGTGGATGCCGCCCTGGACAGGATCCCCCAGGTGACCGGCGATGCGGGTCAGACCTACATGGACCAGCAGACCGCCAAGGTGCTGGACGAGGCCGAAAAGATCGCCTCCAAGGCCGGCGACAGTTTCGTGCCCGTCGAACGCATCCTGACGGCGCTGGCGGTGGTGCGCTCGAAGGCGAAGGAGGCGCTGGAAGCCGGCGCGGTCACCGCCCAGAACCTGAATGCGGCGATCAACGACATCCGCAAGGGGCGCACGGCGGATTCGGCCAGTGCCGAAGACAGCTACGAGGCGCTCAAGAAATACACCCGCGATCTGACCGAGGACGCGCGCGAGGGCCGGATCGACCCGATCATCGGCCGCGACGAGGAAATCCGGCGCACCATGCAGGTGCTCAGCCGGCGCACCAAGAACAACCCGGTCCTGATCGGCGAACCCGGCGTCGGCAAGACCGCGATCGTCGAGGGGCTGGCCTTGCGCATCATCAACGGCGACGTGCCCGAAAGCCTGCAGGACAAGAAGCTGCTGGCACTGGACATGGGCGCGCTGATCGCAGGCGCCAAGTATCGCGGTGAATTCGAGGAACGCCTGAAGGCGGTGCTGAACGAGGTCACCGCCGCGGCCGGCGAGATCATCCTGTTCATCGACGAGATGCACATGCTGGTGGGCGCCGGCAAGACCGATGGCGCGATGGATGCGGCCAACCTGATCAAACCCGCGCTGGCCCGTGGCGAATTGCACTGCGTGGGTGCCACCACGCTGGACGAATACCGCAAGCACGTCGAAAAGGATGCGGCGCTTGCGCGGCGTTTCCAGCCGGTGATGGTCGAAGAGCCCACGGTCGAGGACACGATCTCGATCCTGCGCGGCATCAAGGAGAAATACGAACTGCACCACGGCGTTCGGGTCAGCGATGCGGCGCTGGTGGCCGCGGCGATGCTGTCGCACCGCTACATCACCGACCGTTTCCTGCCGGACAAGGCCATCGACCTTGTGGACGAGGCGGCAAGCCGGCTGCGCATGGAAGTGGACAGCAAGCCCGAAGAACTGGACAGGCTGGACCGGCAGATCCTGCAGATGCAGATCGAGGCCGAGGCGCTGAAAAAGGAAAAGGACAAGGCCTCGAAGCAGCGGCTGGAAAAGCTGGAAAGGGAACTTTCCGAGTTGCAGCAGAAGTCGGCCGAAATGACCGCCCAGTGGCAGGCCGAGCGCGACAAGCTGGAAAGCGACCGTGAACTGAAGGAGCAGCTGGACCAGGCGCGGGCCGAACTGGAGCAGGCCAAGCGCGAGGGCAACCTGCAGAAGGCGGGCGAGCTTTCCTACGGGGTGATCCCCGAGCTTGAAAAGAAACTCGCGGCGGTGGAGAGCGACGATCGCAACAGCGAACTGGTGGACGAGGCCGTGGGCCCCGAGCAGATCGCCGAGGTGGTCGAGCGCTGGACCGGCATTCCCACATCGAAAATGCTGGGCAGCGAGCGCGAAAAGCTGCTGCACATGGAAGAGGAGATCGGCCGGCGCGTGATCGGTCAGCAGGCGGCCGTGCGCGCGGTGGCCAATGCCGTGCGCCGGGCGCGCGCGGGCCTCAACGAGGAAAGCCGGCCGCTGGGCAGCTTCCTGTTCCTCGGCCCCACCGGCGTCGGCAAGACCGAACTGACCAAGGCGGTGGCCGAATACCTGTTCGACGACGAACACGCGATGGTGCGCATCGACATGTCCGAGTTCATGGAGAAACACTCGGTCGCGCGCCTGATCGGGGCGCCGCCGGGCTATGTCGGCTATGACGAGGGCGGCGTGCTGACCGAGGCCGTGCGCCGGCGGCCCTACCAGGTGATCCTGTTCGACGAGGTGGAAAAGGCGCACCCGGACGTGTTCAACGTGCTCTTGCAGGTGCTCGACGACGGGCAGCTGACCGATGGCCAGGGCCGCACGGTGGACTTCAAGCAGACGCTGATCATCCTGACGTCGAACCTCGGCAGCCAGGCGCTCAGCACGCTGCCCGAGGGCGCCGACGCAAGCGAAGCCAAGGCCGAGGTGATGGAAGCGGTGCGGGCGCATTTCCGCCCCGAGTTCCTGAACCGGCTGGACGAGATCATCGTCTTCGACAGGCTCAGCCGCAAGGACATGGATGCCATTGTCGATATCCAGATCGGCCTGCTGGCCAGGCGTCTTGCCTCGCGCAACGTCACGCTGGAGCTCGACGATGCCGCGCGCACCTGGCTGGCGGACAAGGGCTATGATCCGGTCTACGGGGCGCGTCCGCTCAAGCGTGTGATACAGAAGGAACTGCAGGACAAGCTGGCCGAAAAGCTTCTGGCGGGCGAGATCATGGATGGTGATTCGGTTCACATCTCGGCAGGCGAGGGCGGTCTGGTGATCATCGCACAATCTGTCGAAACCGTGGGCGAAGCCGCCGAATAATGGCCACGACCTGTCGAAATGGCCAAGGCCCCGCCGAAATGCGGGGCCATTTTCTTGTCCCTTGCCCCGACCGTGTCGCAATTATGCCAAGCTGGTCCGATAGGTCTTGTCCTTGCGGATGTTCCCCGCGCCAACGAAAACGATTTGGAAAACGGACATGGCGATTCATTCAAAGGCCCTTCAGACCCCGCATGAGGTCAACTCGCGCGCGGTCAAATCGAATATCATCCACCTTTTCCCGGGCGCCCGGCGGCAACGGGTTGCGCGCCTGTGGGAAGAAATCGAACCGGTCATGCTGCATGTGAACACCGGCGAGGGCATCGCCGAATACCGTGCCTCGCTGAAGCATTTCACCCGCGAACAGCGCCTGGCACATGCGGTGCTCGCTTACCTGACCGAAACCTGCGACGGTGGTCATCACGGGTTCTTCTACAACTCCGCCGGGATCCTCTGGGAGGAAGCGATGCGCGGGCTGCGCGAAATCGGCGCCAGTGAAAATGCGCTGATCCTGTCGGCTGCCGCGCTGCGTGCTGGAGGCATCCCGCCCGAGCGCCGCGAAGAGCGCCGCAGGATGCTCGTGCGCCTGAGCCCGCGTTTCGACGACCTGGACGCCGCATTCCAGAAGTCCGACCCCACCGTCGCGCTTGACGAATATTTCAAGGTCAACCGCGCGGCCTTCTATTTTACCAGATCGCCGAACTGAGACTGCCGAACCGAGGCTGCCGAACCGGCCGCCGCCTTGCGCGTGAAACGGCGCCCGCATGCCCGTGCGCCCTTCGGTCCGTCCGCCGGGCAGGTCGCCGACCGGCCCTGTTGCGCGGCAGGGCGGATCAGTCGCGCAGCGCCGGCAGGCCGACCCCGGCCGCTTCGAAGCCGCCATCGACGGCGATGGTCTGCCCGGTGACATAGCTGGCCTGCTCGGAACACAGAAAGCAGATCACCTGGGCAATCTCGCGTTCGTTGCCATAGCGGTTCAGCGGAATCGCATCGTGATAGGCGGCGATGATTTCGGGCGTGTGCACCGCCATCGCCAGTTTCGTGCGCACCGGCCCCGGGGCCACGCAGTTGGCGCGGATGCCGTATTCGCCCAGTTCCACGGCCTGTTGCAGGGTCAACTGGCGCACGGCGGCCTTGGAGGTGCCGTAGGCCACGCGCAGCGTCGAGGCGCGCAGCCCGGATATGGAGGCGATGTTGACGATGGCCCCCTTGCGCAGCTTCAGCGCCGGGGTGGCCGCCTGCGAACACAGGAACACGCCGTCAAGGTTGGTTTCCAGAACCCGGCGCCACTCTTCGAAGCCGGTCTGTTCGATCGGCCCGAACTCGGCCACGCCGGCATTGTTGACCAGCGCGTCCAGCCCCCCGAGGCGCGCGACCGCCTCCTCGACCATCGCCGGAACCCGGTCGGGCATGGACACGTCGCAATGGATCGGCGC
>JALSRF010000493.1 GCA_026984895.1 Paracoccaceae bacterium | reverse complement strand
CGAATCAGACAGAACAGCGGCTTGGCCAACCGCGGCAGAGGTTACACCCAGGCCGAATTCGCCAGGAAGATTGGGTGTTCCAAATCCGCATACTCGCTGTATGAGCACGGGCAACGGGAACTTCCCCGCTCCATTCAGCGCAGGATCATGAAACTGACGAGGCACTGCCCTTACTGCGATCCAGATTTGTGCGGCCCGGCCATCCAGTACGAGATCTTTCGCAGGTCAGAAAAACACAGTTCATATTCACCGCCACGAATTCCAGGACTCCTTGCCTGGCGTCGCAAGATGATGAATGAGATCGAAGTCTATCTGGAAACCGAGTTCAGCAAGCGCCATCGCAAGTGGATATCCCTGCGAGACCATACATATCTAATCGCTGCGGGCACCAGCATTCTCAGGATTCTGTCCTTGAAGTTTGACCCGCGCCCGCTTGCCGGCCAGACGCCATTCGATTGGCCAATGTTTGTCGCCTTGTTTGTATTGTTCGTGCTCTTGCCGTTTCAAATCAAGAGCATGATTGATTTCTTGTCGTGGAGAAAACTGGCCCGAAATCTGGATTGAGGAAAGTCTGAACCACTCCCAATCATTGGACAGTTTCCGGCGCGCTTTATACTGCCTTTCACCCCCGGTGATCGGTTCCTGCGCTTCCAATTTCATGAGCCTGACAAAAACAGCCACAAATCGAAGCGGCCCCACGGCCCGCTGCAGTCTTGTCCCTCTGACAAAGGGGATTCGGGCAAGCCGAACGCCCTTTGTCGCAGGGGGAAGGCGCGGCCTTCCCCCTCGGGCAACGCGTGTTTTGCGCCACCGGGTCCTCGCGCTGGCGCGCTGCGGGTCGCACCACTGACCCAAAACAGCATTGCCTCGCCCCCATCCGCGTTCGCCACGTGGCAGGCTGCGAAGGCGCGCGCAGGGCGCGTGCTTCGCAACCAACTGAACTGACAAAAGAAAGCCAATATGCCCACCTCTGAAATCACCGAGAATGGAAAGCTTATGCTAGCCAAAATGGCCAAGCTATGTGGCGTTTCACAGACGAAGGAATGGCGCGCTGGGGAGGATTCGAACCCCCGACCCCTTGATTCGTAGTCAAGTACTCTATCCAGCTGAGCTACCAGCGCGCGGACAGGCGGGATGTAACCAGCCCGTGCTCGCTTTGCAAGAGGAGAATTGCCCCCGCAGCGCCTCTCGGCCGCAAACCGGCCATCCCGCCCCCGGCCGGCCTGCGTGCCCGCCGGCCCTGTCTATTCGGCGGCCTCGTCCACCAGCACCACGGCCTTTGGCAGGCAGACGGCGAAACGGGTGCCGGTCGGGCCGGTGGAAAGCAGCTCCAGGCGGCCGCCGTGTCCGCGCACGAGTTCCGCGGCAATGGCCAGCCCGAGCCCGTGTCCGCCCTTGCGCGCCGCGCCCTGGAACGGCTGGAACAGATGTTCGCGCGCCTTCTCGGGCAGGCCCGGGCCGGTGTCGGCCACCTCGATCTTCCAGTCGTTGTCGTCCTCATCGGCCGAGATGACGATTTCGCCCGCGCCGCCATGGGCGGCCAGCGCCTGACGCGCGTTGCGCACCAGGTTGGACAGGATGCGGAACAGCTGCTCCGGGTCGGCGCGCACCACCATGCCCGCCGGCACGGCGCTGTGCAGCCGGATCTCGGTGCCTTCCAGCGCGAGGCGCTCGCTTTCCACCACGTCGTCAACCACCCCGGCCAGCGGGATGCGATCCAGCGTGGGCGGCGGTTCGTCGGCCTTGCCGAAGGCGAGGGTGGATTCGCACAGCGAAACCGCGCGCGAAATCGACCCGAGCAGTTTGGGCGCCGAGCGTTTCACGTCGGGGTCTTCGCTGCGCTCCATCCGGTCGGCGAACAGTTGCGCGGTGGTCAGAATGTTGCGCAGATCGTGCGAGACCTTGGCCACCGCGCTGCCCAGTTGCGCCAGCCGCGCCTTTTGCAGCAGCGCCCCGGTAAGCTGGCGCTGCATCGACTGCAGCGCTTCCTCGGCTTCGCGCAGTTCGCGCACGCCGGCCCGGGGCACGATGATGCGCCGCGCGTCCTCGGGCGCTTCGGAATAGGTCTTCATCGCCTCGACCACGCGCTTTATCGGGCGCACCATCAACTGGCGCACCGCGAAGAACAGCAACACCGCGGTAATCATCGAAATGACCGCCGAAAGGGCCAGGATACGAAGCCCGTAGCCGATCATCGCCATGCGCAGCGGCGCCGAATCCATGGTCACCTCGATCAGCTTCCCGGCCCGTTGCACCGGCACCCCGACCACCCGGATGATGTGGTTTTCCGGGGTCACCAGGCGATGAATCGCATCGCGGATCAGCACCCACGGCCCCGGATCGCGCAGGTCGTATGTGGCCGAGATCGGCGCCGGTATCGGCGAGGAAAGCATCAGTTCGCGCACCTGGTTCCGGGCCAGCACGACGTTGTAGACGCCGGCGGTTTGCAGAAGTTCGCGTTCGACGTCCTCGTCGATCATGTCCGCGGCCAGAAGCGCCAGCGAGGCAATCTGCGCGCGTTCGAGGCGCAACATCAGGTAGTCCTGCCGGAACCGGGCCACCGAGGGCACGAAGATCAGCACTTCGGCAAGCATCACGAAGATGGCGGTCAAGATGAGAAATCGGCCTGAAAGCGTTCTCAGAAACATGTCAATCCTGCCCCGGTCGGACTCATGGCAGCAGCCGTTGCACGGTCCGGACCACGCGTTTCACCATAGCACTATCAAACAGGCGCGCGGAAAAATAGGCCCCCGCGGCGCGCTTGTTGATCTCGCCCAGCGTCGGATAGGGGGCGACCATCGCGGCAATTTGCGACATCTTCAGCCGGTTTGCCAGCGCCAGGGCCCAGACGCCGATCAGCTCTCCGGCCTGGGCACCGGCAATGCCGACCCCCACCGGGCGCCCCTTGACCACCATCACCTTGATCAGCCCCTCGGTCTGCCCGCCGGCAATGGCGCGGTCGTTTTCGCCATAGGGGAAGCGCACCACCTCGACAGCATCGCCGTGGAGCTCTTTCGCGCGGGCCTCGCTCAGGCCGACCTGGGCAAGCTCGGGGTCCGTATAGGTGGCCCAGGGAATATGGGCGGTTCGCGCCCGCGACGGCAGGCCGAACAGCATCGAGCGGATGACGACCCCCGCATGATAGCCCGCCACATGGGTGAACTGCAGGCTGCCCGCCACGTCGCCGATGGCATGGACGCGCCGGTTGGTGGTGCGCAGCCCCGCATCGACCTTGATCGTGCGCTCGGCCTCGATGCCTGCCTCGGCCAGACCCAGAGCGTCGATATTGGCCTTGCGCCCCACCGCCATCAGCAGGTGCGTGCCCGAGAACAGCCGCCCGTCGCGGGCCTCGATCTCGATCGCGCCGGGGCGCCCGCGCACCTCTTTGGCAAGCGCGCCTTCGGCGATCTCGACACCTTCGGCGCGCAGCCGTTCCAGCACCACGCCGGCAAGCTCGGGATCATCGCGTCCAAGCGCCTTCATCCCCTCGATCACCGTGACCTTGCAGCCCAGCCGGACATGGGCCTGCGCCATTTCCATGCCGATCGGCCCGCCGCCCACCACCAGAAGGTGGTCGGGCCTTTCACGCAGCCCGAATATGGTTTCGTTGGTTTCGAAAGGCACCTTGTCCAGCCCGGGGATCGGCGGCACGAAAGGCGAAGATCCGGTGGCGATCACGAAACGGCGCGCCCGGATCCGCGTATCGCCCGCCTGCACCTCGCCGGGCGAAACGAAACGGCCGTATTCGCGGATCACCCGGACGCCGAGCCCCTCGAACCGCTCCTGGCTGTCCACCGGGGCAATGGTTTCGATCACCCGGGCAACGTGATCCTTGGCCCGGGCATAGTCGATTTCCGGGCGCACCGGCGCAACCCCGAACTCGGCCCCCGTGGTCATGGCATGGGCATGCTTTCCCGCCGCGATCAGCGCCTTTGACGGCACGCAGCCGTAATTCAGGCAGTCTCCGCCCATCCTGCCGCCTTCAAGAAGGACCACGCGCGCGCCCATCTGGACCGCGCCCGCCGCCACCGACAGACCGCCGGAGCCGGCACCGATGACACAGATATCGGTGTTGATTGTTGCCATGGGTCAATCATCCTTTCCACGAAAAGCCTTGAGCAGGATCGGAAGGGCCGCCAGCGCCGACAGCCCGAGGATCGGGAACAGGACCTGCGGCTCGAAGATGACGCCCAGGTCCGGGCTGTCTCCGCGCGCGAAGACCTCGCCCAGCCCGGCGCCCACCGAGGTATAGACGACCGTGCCCGGGATGATGCCGAGGAAGGTCGTGGCCACGAACCGGAACAGGCCGACCCCCACCAGCGCCGGCACCAGGTTGGCCACGAAGAAGGGCACCGCCGGCACCAGGCGCATCAGGAACAGCACCGACCACTGGTTTTCGTCGATCCCGTCCTTGAGCTTCTTTACCGCGCCCTGCGAGGCGTCCATGCGCCTGGCCAGCCGGTCGCCCAGCCCCCACCTGGCGGCCAGAAAGATCAGCGTGGCCCCCGTACCGGCGGCAATCACGTTGAAAAGGGCGCCCGGAAAGGTGGCGAACAGAAAGCCGCCCGTCAGCGTGGCCACCGTCGCGCCGGGCAGCGAAAAGGCGACGATCGTCACATAAAGCGCGACGAACCCCGCAACGCTGAGCAGGTAATGCGCGTCGCGAAACGCCAGCAGCGCCTCGCGGTTGTCGCGCAGGGTCTCGAAGGACACCTGATCGCGCAGCGTGAAAAAGCCGATCAGCGCAACGCAGACGATCGCGATCAGCGGCAGGAGCCGCACCCGCGCGGCCTTGGGGGAAGGGTCGGGAATGTCGCTCATCTTTCCGTCCGGCATCGTTTCCTCGTCGCTGGCGCCAAACATGCGTGCACGGGGCGCGAACATACACCCCTATCACGGCGGGTTGATGAGCGGTGAGCATTCTTTGCCGCGGATCGGGGGCAAGCGCGCCGATTGAAACATTCCCCGGGGCAATTCGGGCGGCAAATGTTGCAGAAATGACGCCGGTTGCGAATTGACAGGACCTCACCGAGCGCCTAAAGGACGGGTCTGGAACATGCACGGCCCTCGAATCCCCGCCGATCCGGGCCGAACACCACGGAGAATCGCGATGAAGCGTACCTTTCAACCTTCGAACCTGGTCCGCAAGCGGCGCCATGGTTTTCGTGCGCGCATGGCCACCAGGGCCGGCCGCAAGATCCTGAACGCACGTCGCGCCAGAGGCCGCAAGGCCCTGAGCGCCTGACGCTTTTCCCGGGCAATCGGGCTTGGCTCCGCCGGAGATCCCCGCAGCAGGCACACAGGCCCGGGCTGCGGGCGGATCGCCGGCGGATCTCGTTTCCGTGACCACGCTTCGCAGGCGGGCGGACTTCCTGCGCGCCGCGCGGGCGCGCCGCCAGGCGATGCCGGGGCTGATCCTGCAGGCCCGCAGGCGCGCGCGCGACGAGAAAGCCCCCGGGAAAGCCCCCGGGATGCGCGTCGGGTTCACCTGCTCCAGAAAGCTGGGCAATGCGGTGACGCGAAACCGCGCCAGGCGCCGGCTGCGCGCGGTCGCGCGCGAGGTGCTGCCCCGGTTCGGGCGCCCGGGCTGGGACTATGTTCTGGTCGGGCGGCGCACGGCAACGGTAACCCGCCCGTTTGGCGCCCTGCTGGAGGACCTGGAACGCGCCCTGAAGCGGATCCATCGCGACGCCTGAGCCGCCGGCGCACGGCGCGCCGGCCCTGCGACCACGGTCGCACTTGACCGATTCAGCCCCGATGTGACAAATCATATCATGTTTTTTGAATGTCTGGAGGACGCTCCGGGCGCATCGGAAAGGAACGCGCAATGTCGATCGAAGTTGACGGAAAGACCATCGAAACCAACGAGAACGGGTTTCTGAGCAATCTGGACGACTGGAACGAGGACGTCGCCAATGCGATGGCCGCAGCCGAGGGTCTGGAACTGGGCGAACGCCACTGGGACGTGATAAACTACCTGCGCGATCAGTATTACAACAACCGCGAAACCCAGCCCAACACCCGCACCATCATCAAGGCGATGAGCGAGGCATGGGGCGAAAAGATCAAGCAGAAGGACCTTTACGACCTGTTCCCGCTTGACCCGTCCAAACAGGGCGGACGCATCGCCGGGCTGCCCGAAAGCCGTCGCAAGGGCGGCTACTGATCCGGCGCCGGGGCAACCGGGCGGCAAACGGGCGGCAACCGGGCTGCGGGCCGCTCTTGCCGCCGGAGGCTCTGGTCGGCAGGCCGGGGCCTCCCTATATCCATGCCATCGATGCTTGCGGGGCGTTTTCGCCCGAGGAGTGCCCCAGATGTCCCCAGCCGCATATCTCATCGCCCTGCCGGTGCGCGCCTACCGGCTGCTGTTTTCGCCCTGGGTCGGACATGGCTGCCGTTATCAGCCCACCTGCTCGGCCTATGCCCTTGAAGCCCTGGAAAAACACGGGGCGCTGAAGGGCAGCTACCTGGCGCTGCGCAGGATCGGGCGGTGCCATCCGCTGGGCGCCAGCGGATACGATCCCGTCCCCGAACGCACGCACGGGGATCAGGGCCCGTCCCGGCGCGACCGACGCGACCGACGCGACCAGCGCGACCAGCGGTCGGAATGAACCGGTAACGCCGCCCCT
>JALSRF010000492.1 GCA_026984895.1 Paracoccaceae bacterium | reverse complement strand
GACATGTTCGTCGCCCATCGTTGCACCGATTTCGGCATGGAGAAGAACCGCCCCGCCGGCGACGGGGTTGTTACCGGCTGGGGCACGATCAACGGCCGCCTGGTCTATGTCTTCAGCCAGGATTTCACCGTCTTTGGCGGCAGTCTCAGCGAAACCCACGCGCAGAAGATCTGCAAGATCATGGACATGGCGGTGCAAAACGGCGCACCGGTCATCGGCATCAACGATTCGGGCGGCGCGCGCATCCAGGAAGGCGTGGCCAGCCTTGCCGGCTATGCCGAGGTGTTTCAGCGCAACATCATGGCCTCGGGCGTGGTGCCCCAGATCAGCGTGATCATGGGGCCCTGTGCGGGGGGCGCGGTCTACAGCCCGGCAATGACCGATTTCATCTTCATGGTGAAAGACAGCTCCTACATGTTCGTGACCGGCCCCGACGTGGTGAAAACCGTCACAAACGAGGTCGTCACGGCCGAGGAACTGGGCGGGGCGGAAACGCACACCCGCAGGTCCTCGGTGGCCGATGGCGCGTTCGAAAACGATGTCGAGGCGCTGGCCGAGGTGCGCCGGCTGGTCGATCTGCTGCCGCTCAACAACCGCGCCAGGGTGCCGGTGCGCCCCTTCTTCGACGAACCGGACCGGCTGGAGCCCAGCCTCGATACGTTGATCCCCGAGAACCCGAACCAGCCCTACGACATGAAGGAACTGATCGTGAAGGTGGCGGACGAGGGCGACTTTTACGAAATCCAGGCTGCGTTCGCCGGAAACATCATCACCGGGTTCGTCCGCCTCGAAGGGCGCACCGTTGGCGTGGTCGCCAATCAGCCGATGGTGCTGGCCGGCTGCCTCGATATCGACAGCTCGCGCAAGGCGGCGCGCTTCGTGCGGTTTTGCGATGCCTTCGAAATCCCGCTGCTGACCTTTGTCGATGTGCCCGGTTTCCTGCCCGGCACAGCCCAGGAATACGGCGGGGTGATCAAGCACGGCGCGAAACTGCTGTTTGCCTATGGAGAGGCGACCGTGCCGAAGGTGACGGTGATCACCCGCAAGGCCTATGGCGGGGCCTATGACGTGATGGCCTCCAAGCACCTGCGCGGCGATTTCAACTATGCCTGGCCGAGCGCCGAGATCGCGGTGATGGGGGCCAGGGGGGCGGTGGAAATCCTGTATCGCGCCGAGCTTGGCGATGCCGAAAGGATCGCGGCGCGCACGGCCGATTACGAAAAGCGTTTCGCCAATCCCTTTGTCGCCGCCGAGCGCGGTTTCGTGGACGAGGTGATCATGCCGCAAAGCACCCGCAAGCGCGTGTGCCGGGCCTTCGCCAGCCTGCGCAACAAGACCGGCACCAACCCGTGGAAGAAACACGCGAATATCCCGCTTTGACATGGCATCAGACAGCCGCATACCCGTGCCTTCGGGCCAGCCGGTCACCCTGCAAGAGGTGATCCGCGGCACCGATGCCCAGCCCGACAGCTGGTTTTTCCGCTTCCTTGCGCCAGAGCTTGCGCCGGGCTTCGACTATGCCGCTGTCGAGCCGGACCTGAAGGCGCTGTGCCAGCGGGTCGCGCTGACGCAGCTGCGCCAGGGCGTGCGGCGGGTGGTGATTTCGCTGTCCGACCGGCCGCTGGCCTTCGGCACCCCGGCGCCCGACGCGGTGCAGGTGTTCGAAGCCTACGCCGTGGGCGATGGCACATGTGAATGGGAGCCGTTCTGAATGGCCTTGCCGGCGATGCACAAACACCGCGGTTTCCCGGGCCGGCTGGCGGGCACGGATTTCCAGTTCACGCTGCGCCGGGCCAATCCGCGCGGGGTGACGGCGTTGCAGCGCCGCGAGCGCCACGCCGACCGCAAGCCGGCCGACCGGCGCGCCGATGCGGCCTTCATGGCGGCGCTCTGGGACCATTTCGGCGAACAGCCCTTCGTGCGCGGCAACCTGGATGCGGGCCGCCTGTCGTGGCTTTTCGGGCGCGAGGTGATCCCGGCCGAAGAGCCGTTCGACGTCAGATCCTACGATGCGCTGCTGAAAATCGATGTGGAACGGGCCCGCGCAGCCTTTCCCGACGTCTTTGAAAGCGGAGTTTAGGCATGTTTCTGCCTGAAACATTCAAGACTTGGCGGATTTCAGCCGAAAATCGCGCTCGGGCGCATTATGTCTTACCGATCGGTGAATCCTCGGGCATTGTCGGGCCTGCAGCGGGTCCCTCCAACAACACGCCTGCTGAAAATTGTCAAAACCGTTACCCTTCCCCTTCCAGGAGGCCTGACCCCAACCAGGTCAGGCCTCTTACGTTCATGCGCCCTCTTGCGTTCTTGCGCCATGGGCGGCCCGCCCGTCTGCCCGGATCCGTCCATGCCCGGCGCCAGGCGGCTGTGCGGGGGGGCGTTCGCATGCCCGTTCATGCGCGGGAGACTGCCCAGATTGCCGCCGGGCGCACGAAATCCTTTGCAATCGGCCCGCGTATCGGGAAATCTGGCCGCGGGGGGCGCGACGCAACCCCGGATACGGAAGGTAGACGAGCATGCAGAAAAAATTCAGGATCGGTGCAGTCGTGGCGCTTCTTGCGCTCTCGGCTTGCGGGAATACCCCGCTGGAACAGGTTTTGTATGGGGCCGGCGCAGGGGCGGTTGCCTCGACCGCGGTCGGCGGCGATGCGGTTACCGGCGCTGTCGTCGGCGCAGGCGTCAACGTTTATTGCCAGAACACGAACCAGCTCTGCTGACCGTGGGCTGAACCGCGCCGGGCCGGCGCGCAATGAAAATCGAGCGGCCACCGGGGATCGGTCCCGGTGGCCGTGCCTTTTTGCGCGACACGTTCTTGCGCGGCATCCGACGAAGGAAGGCAGATGTTCAAACGGATCCTGATAGCAAACCGCGGCGAGATCGCCTGCCGGATCATCAAGACATGCCGCAGGATGGGGATTGCCACGGTGGCGGTCTATTCCGACGCCGACCGGCGGGCGCTGCATGTGGACATGGCCGACGAGGCGGTGCCCGTGGGGCCGGCGCCGGCCGGCCAGTCCTATCTGGCGATGGACGCCATCCTGAAAGCGGTGCGCGAAACCGGGGCCGAGGCGGTGCATCCGGGCTATGGATTCCTTTCGGAAAACCCCGCCTTTGCCGAAGCGCTGGCCGCCGAGGGCGTGGCGTTCATCGGCCCGCCGAAATCGGCAATCGAGGCGATGGGCGACAAGATCGCCTCGAAGAAACTGGCGCGCGAGGCGGGGGTCTCGACGGTGCCCGGCCACATGGGGCTGATCGAGGATGCGGGCGAGGCGGTGCGCATTGCCGCTGGCATCGGCTATCCGGTGATGATCAAGGCCAGCGCCGGGGGCGGCGGCAAGGGCATGCGCATCGCCTGGAACGACGAAGAGGCGCGCGAAGGCTTCAAAAGCTCGAAAAGCGAGGCGGCAAAAAGTTTCGGCGATGACCGGATCTTCATCGAGAAATTCGTCACCCGGCCGCGCCACATCGAAATCCAGGTGTTGTGCGACAGCCACGGCAATGGCGTCTGGCTGGGCGAGCGCGAATGCTCGATCCAGCGCCGCAACCAGAAGGTCATCGAAGAGGCGCCCAGCCCGTTCCTGGACGAGGCCACGCGCAAGGCCATGGGCGAGCAGGCGCTCGCGCTGGCCCGCGCGGTGGGCTACGCCAGCGCCGGCACGGTGGAATTCATCGTCGATGGCGATCGCAATTTCTATTTTCTGGAAATGAACACCCGGCTTCAGGTGGAACACCCGGTGAGCGAACTGATCACCGGCATCGACCTGGTGGAACAGATGATCCGCATCGCGGCGGGCGAAAGGCTGTCGCTGGCGCAAGACCAGGTGAAGCTGAACGGCTGGGCCATCGAAAGCCGGCTTTATGCCGAGGACCCCTATCGCAACTTCCTGCCCTCGACCGGGCGGCTGACCCGCTACCGCCCGCCCGCCGAAGAGGCCACCGGCGCCCATGCGGTGCGCAACGATACCGGCGTCAGCGAAGGCGGCGAGATTTCCATGTTCTACGACCCGATGATTGCCAAGCTCATCACCTGGGCGCCCGACCGGGGCGCGGCAATCGAGACGATGCGCAGGGCGCTCGATGCCTTCGAGGTCGAGGGCATCGGCCACAACCTGCCGTTCCTGTCGGCGGTCATGGATCATCCGCGTTTCGTGGCCGGCGAGATCACCACCGCCTTTATCGAGGAAGAATACCCGGCGGGTTTCCAGGGGGTTGCCTTGCCCGATGCGCTGCTGCGCCGGGTTGCGGCGGCGGCGGCGGCGATGCACCGGGTGGCGGAAATCCGGCGCACACGGGTATCGGGGCGGATGGACAACCACGAACGCAAGGTGGGCGACGACTGGGTGGTGTCCTTGCAGGGCACCGATTTCCGGGTGCATGTGGATGCCGATCGGCAGGGCTCGACCATCGCGTTCGAGGACGGCTCCAGCCTGCGCGTGGAAAGCGACTGGGTGCCCGGGCGCAGCCTGGCGTTGCTGGAGGTCGAGGGCCGGCCGCTGACGATGAAGGTGAACAAGGCCGTTTCCGGCTTCAGGCTGCGGCTGCGCGGGGCCGATCTGCGGGTGTTTCTGCGCACGCCGCGTCAGGCCGAACTGGCCGCGCTGATGCCCGAAAGGACGCCGCCCGATACCTCGAAGATGCTGCTGTGCCCGATGCCCGGTCTGATCGTCCGTCTCGATGTGGGCGAGGGCGATCAGGTGCAGGAGGGTCAGGCGCTTTGCGTGGTCGAGGCGATGAAGATGGAAAACATCCTGCGCGCCGAAAGAAGCGGCGTGGTGGCCCGGGTCAACGTGACCTGCGGCGACAGCCTGGCGGTGGATGACGTGATCATGGAGTTCGAATGACCGGCCCGGCCCGTTCACCCGGCCCGCGCCCGGCCGCGTCCCGCGTCCCGCGTCCCGGGCCCGGCCGGCCGGGGGCCGGTCCTGGCGGCGCGGGGCGCTCAGCCACCGTCGCCGGAGGGCGCGCCTTGGGGCGCGGGCGCGGGTGGCGCTGCCGTTTCATGCGCGGCGTCGATGGCCCGGGTAATGTCCCCGAGGCGGCGCGGCGCCGGCGCACGCAGCCCGATCCGGCCGTCCTTGCCCAGCAGGACAAGGCCGAAACCGTCGGGGTGCAGCCGTTCGCGCAGTGGCGAAGGCTTTTTCGGGTTGGTGTCGGCGATCACGACCACATCGCGTGCGGACAGCGCGCCCGGGTCCTTCTGCAGCAGTTTCATCTGCCGGATGAAATCCTCGTCGCAGGGGTTGTCGGCAAACACGACAACCAGTCTCTTGCGCCCCAGAAACCGGCCCGGGTCGAAATCCGCGCCGTTGCGCAGGTCCAGAAACGCCGGCTGGCCCGGTGTTTCGGAAACCGAGCCCCGGGGCGTCGCCTCCTGGGCGAACGCGGTCGTGGCGCCCGCGGCAAGGGCCGCGGTGGCCAGGCAGACCGCAACGGCGCTGCGCAAGGACGTTCCCATGGCCCGGACTATAGGCCCTGCCCCCGCGAATGCCACGGGTTTTTGCGCCGCCGGCCGACAGCAGATGCCCGCAGACCGGTGCAGGGGCCCGGGCGGGGGCAGCGCAGGCAGCGGGGGCAGCGGGACGGCGGCGCAGCGGGACGGCGGGGCAGTGCATTTCCGGCTTACAGGGAGGTCGTGACATGACCGACAGGCAGGACTGGCGCGCGCGCGCCGAAAAAGAGTTGCGCGGGCGGGCCGTGGACAGTCTCACCTGGCACACGC
>JALSRF010000491.1 GCA_026984895.1 Paracoccaceae bacterium | reverse complement strand
TGCGGCTGGTTCGATGCGCCTCTGGTGCGCCAGAGCTGTGCGATCAACGGCATCAACGGCATTGCGCTGACCAAGCTGGATGTGCTCGACGGGTTCGACGAACTGAAGATCTGCGTCGCCTACGACCTGGACGGCAAGCGGCTGGATCACCTGCCGACAGCGGCCGACCAGCAGGCGCGCTGCGTCCCGGTCTACGAAACCCTGCCGGGCTGGCGCGAAAGCACCGAGGGCGCGCGAAGCTGGGCCGAACTGCCGGCGGGCGCGATCAAGTATGTGCGCCGCATCGAAGAGTTGATCGGCTGCCCCGCGGCGCTGGTCTCGACCTCGCCCGAGCGCGAGGATACCATCCTGGTTACCGATCCCTTTGCCGGTTGAGGAGGCCGAAATGGCACTTTCCTACAAGGCGCGCCGCCGCTGGTCGCTGGTCATCCTGGTGGTTGGCCTGCCCGTCTACATTGCGCTGGCGCTGGCGGTGCTGGGCCTTGTCAGCGATCGTTTCGGGCGGCCGAACGTGCTGGTGGAACTGGCGGTCTATGTCGTGCTGGGGATCGTCTGGGTTCTGCCGTTCAGATCGGTGTTTCTGGGGGTCGGTCAGGCAGACCCGCAGGCCGATGACGATACCGGCAAGACGCCCCCCGATGCGAAGGGATGAAGGCCCGACGAGAGATGAAGGCCCGAAGAGGCACCCCGCGGCGCCCCGGCCCGGATCGGTGCGGGCCGGTGCGCGTGAAACCGCCGGCGTGACACCGTGAAAAGCTGACGCCATGACAAAGGGGCGCGCGAAAAGGGGGGGCGCGAAAAAGGGGGCCGAAGCCCCCCTGTTCGCGTTTCCGGCAGTCAGTTGACCGGCCGTGCCGCCGTCATTCGCCGGCCGCCAGTTGCTGTGGCCTGAACCGCGTGCTTTCGGCAATCTGGAACTGTCCGCGCTTGACCTTGCGGATCCGGCCGCGGCGCAGCAGCAGTCCGAAGGAGCGCAGGCTTTCCTCGCGGCTGAAGGGCTCGTCCGCTTTCAGGTCGGCGACCGCTTTCATGATCTGCGGGCGCGAGAAAACCTCGTTGCCCTCCACGAAAGAGGTATAGGCGGCCGCCGCTTCCAGAAGGTCGGGCAGGTCCTGCGCCCCCATGCTGGCGGCGAACTCGGCGAAAGAGCCGGGATCGACGAACATGTTTTCCGTGGGCAGGCCGTCTTCCGCCTGCGCCTGTTCGTCCGCGGTGATGCGGCGCGGGCGCACGACCTGCGAAGAGGAACGGGCCGTATCCTCGGGGGGGGTGTCCTCGTTCACGCGCAGTTCGCTGACCAGCACCAGCGGGGCCACGCGCCGTTTCGGCTTGCCGGTATCCGAAACCGGCCGGCGCGGGCGAACCAGCCTGGCAAGATCCTCGCGATACTGGTTGATCTCGCCCGATTCCTCGCGGCTGAGCCGGCGCGACAGCACCTTGTCGGCCCGGGTTGCGGCAACCGCGGCCTTGAGATGGGCGATTGCCGAGCGCCGGCGGGTGCCTTCCGTTTCTTCCAGTTCGGTATTCGTCACTTCGAGGATGCGCGAAACCGATTCCGCGCTGGATTCGATGTCCTGGGTTTCCAGCAGCTTGCGGCCTTCCTTTTCGGCGCGCATTTCGGCGTCGGCCTGGCGCTGGACCTCGGCGAGGGTGGCCATCAACTCGGCCTCGTCCTCGGGCGAAAGCGTGCTTTCTTCCGAGGCTTCGGCCTCGGCCTCTGCCTCCATCTCGGGCTCCGCTTCGGGCTCTGCCTCCATCTCGACGTCGACTTCGGCCAGAACTTCAGCCTCGGTCTCGGGCTCCATCTCGACGTCGACTTCGGCCAGAACTTCCGCCTCGGTCTCGGGCTCCATCTCGACGTCGACTTCGGCCAGAACGTCAGCCTCGGCCTCGGGCTCCGCCTCGGCCTCCATCTCGGGCGCCGCCATCCGTTCAGCGGCGACCTCTTCGGCCTGCGCCGCGGGTGCGGCCATGCCGGCATCTTGCGCATCGTCGAAATCGTGCGCATCGTCGATTTCGTCGCCTGCAACCCCGGCTTCGCCCGCGGGCGTGTCGTCGCCGGCGTCGTCCGTCTCCGGCGCCCGGGACAGGCTGGCGGTGATGCGGCTCATCGTCTCTTCGGTGGAAAACTCGTCGTCGGCCGGGGCAAGGCTTCCGCCTTCGACCGCGGCTTCGAAGTCCTCGCGACGCATCTTGATGACGCGCGCAACAGAGGGCGCATCGGGTCCGGTTTCGAACGCACCCCAGTCGTCGCCCTGCTCGTCCTCTTCGAAGTCCGTTTCGGCCTGCGCGGACGCCGGCAGTTCGCTGGCCGCCTCTTCCGCTTCTTCTGCGGCCGCTTCTTCCATGGCCTCGTCCGCTGTTTCGTCCTGCGCCGCGGCGGGGGCCTGTGCGCCGGGCCGGGCGTCGGCTTGGGTCGCCGCGGCATTGTCGTCCTGGGCGCCATCGGCTTCATCGGCAGCCGGTTCGTCGCCGGGCGCGGCAGGCTTGTCCGCCGTCTCCCGAACGGCGCCGGCTTCTTCGACATCGCCGAACGCGGCGGAAATCGGGTCCCCGACAAAAGTTTCCTGCTGCGGATCGTCCTTCAGCGCCTCAAGGCCGACCGCGGCCGGCGACACCACCGAACGGATGCGGGCCAGCCTGGCGGCGACGCTTTCGGAATCGGCCTCTTGCGCGGGGGCGAGAGGCGCGACCTCGGCGGGTTCCTCGATCATGGGCGAAGCATCGTCCGCCGTGACGGGGGTGCCGGCGGGGGCGGCTTCGGGCCTGCCGGTGCCGGCGGCTGCGGCGGCGGATGCGGCTGCGACCGTGGCGGCGATGGCGTCGGGCGCCGGCGTGGCGGCGGGTTTCGCGGCATCGTCTTGCCGGCTCCCGGCTTCCGGGGTTCTGGCAGCGGGGGCAGCGGCGGCATCAGCATGTTCGGGGGCACGTTCGGGCAGGCGCTCGGGCGCGCTTTCGGGGGCGGCGTCCTTGTCGTCGTCCCGGCCTTCGCCGTCCATCTGTCGCAGGACGATGCTGTTGTCGCCCACGCGCGCCTGAACGCGGCGCTGCACTTCGCGCTCGGCGATCCTGTGCAGCATCTCCGCATCCGGGGTCGGCGGCTCGGCGCCGAAATACCGGTCATCGGCGGCAAGATCCCGGAAATATTCCGCAATCGAACGCATCGTCGAGAACGGATCGTCGAACCCTTCCAGCGTGCACGAGAAGGTGCCGTAGGATACGGTCAGGATTTTGCTCGGACCAATCATGTCAATTCTCTTTCGTGCCTGTTCCAACAGGAATGTGTTTACCAACCAATCGTTCGCAAATAGGAACGGACCTGGGTAAGCGCGGTGATAATTTTGCGGTCAGAATATGGATTGTTTCCGGTTCGGACGGGAAATGTGGCATGACGGATATCCTTGTCCAGACAGATGAATACGTAACCCTGGTTGGTGCCGGCCCTGTCAGCAAAGGGCAATTGGGGCTGGCGACCGATCATGCGCCCTGCGTGATCGCCGCTGATGGTGGGGCGCAAATGTTGCGAAATTATGGCATGGCGCCCGAAAAGGTGATCGGCGATCTCGATTCAATAGATAAGCGCATCTTGGAAAAAATTCCAGCATCCGCGGTCCACCGGGTGCACGAGCAGGACAGCACCGATTTCGAGAAATGCCTTGCCCGCATTCGCGCGCCGCTGATCCTGGGGCTGGGGTTTCTCGGGCGCCGGCTGGACCATCAACTGGCTGCGCTGAACGCGCTGGTCCGAAATCCCGGCGGCCCCTGCATCCTGATCGGCAGCCATGACATCGTCTTTCATGCGGGCACGGAAATCGCGCTGACCCTGCGCCGGGGATCGCGGGTGTCGATCTTCCCGATGGCGCCGGTCCGGGGGTGGTCGCAGGGGCTGGCCTGGCCCCTCGACGGGCTGGACCTTGCGCCGGGCGGGCGGATCGGCACATCGAACCGGGTCGTCGAAGGCCCGCTGCGGCTGGGCTTCGAGCGTCCCGGCGCGCTGGTCATGTTGCCACGCGCTGCCCTCGGGGCGGCGGTCCGCGCCCTGGGCGGTCGCGCGTGAACGCACGATGCGCCTGCGCGGGGGGGCGCCCGCGCCCGGAGGACCCGCGCCCCGAGGACCGGCGCCCGGAGGATCAGCAGTTCGGCACGTTGACCGCGAGCCCGCCAAGCGAGGTTTCCTTGTAGTGCCCGTGCATGTCATGGCCGGTCTGGCGCATGGTCTCGATGGCGGCATCCAGCGGCACCAGGTGCCGGCCGTCGCCGCGCAGCGCCAGAGAGGCCGCCGACACCGCCTTGATCGCGCCCATGGCGTTGCGTTCGATACAGGGCACCTGCACCAGCCCCTTGATCGGATCGCAGGTCATGCCCAGGTGGTGCTCAAGGGCGATCTCGGCGGCGTTTTCCGCCTGCGCGGGAGTGCCGCCCAACACGGCCGCCAACCCCGCCGCCGCCATTGCCGACGCCGATCCGACCTCGGCCTGGCAACCGCATTCCGCCCCCGAGATCGAGGCGTTATGCTTGATCAGCCCGCCGATGGCCGCCGCGGTCAGCAGGAAATCGCCAACCCGCGCGGCCGTTGCGCCGGGAACATGGTCCAGCCAGTAGCGGATGGTGGCCGGGATCACCCCGGCAGCGCCGTTGGTGGGGGCGGTCACGACCCGGCCGCCGGCGGCGTTTTCCTCGTTCACCGCCATGGCGTAGACGCCGATCCAGTCGTTGACCGTGTGCGGCGCGTTCAGGTTCATGCCGCGCTCGGCGGCCAGGGCCGCATGGATCGCCTGCGCCCGCCGGGGCACATCCAGACCGCCGGGCAGCCGCCCGCCACTGGACAGCCCGATGTCGATGCATTCGTTCATCACCTCCCAGACCTGTTCGAGGCCACGCGTCAGGCGCGCGCCCGACATCCGGCTGAGTTCGTTGGCGCGCTTCAGCCCGGCAATGGTGTTTCCGGTTTCGCGGCACATGCGCAGCATCTGGGCGGCGGAGCGGAACGGGTAGGGCACGGCCGGCCCTTCGTCGCGGTCCCTGCCTGCCGCCAGTTCGGCCTCGGTCAGCACGAAGCCGCCACCGACCGAGTAGTAGGTTTCCTGATCGATCACATCGCCCTGCGGGTCGGTCGCCATCAGGATCATGCCGTTGGCATGTCCGCCAAGGGCCCGGGTGCGGTCGAACCGGATGTCGCGGGCCGGATCGAACACCAGTTCGCCAAGCCCTTCGGGGTGCACGCGGCAGGTTTCGGCGATCTCGCGCATCGCCCTGTCGGCCTCTGCACGCACATAGGTTTCCGGCGAAAAACCCGCCAGCCCCAGCACGGTTGCGCGGTCGGTCGCATGGCCGACGCCGGTGAAGGCGAGAGAGCCATGCAGCGATGCCCGCAGCCCGTGCGGCGCAAAGGGCGACGCGCGCAGCCGGTCCAGAAACCGGGCCGCGGCCACCATCGGCCCCATGGTGTGCGACGACGACGGGCCGATGCCGACCTTGAACATGTCGAATACGGACAGAAACAACGCGCACCTCCGCGGGCAGGGATCCTCTTGCCCTGCAACAGATGCCCGCAGCGGCGCAAGGGTGCAATGCCCTGTGCGACCATGATCGACGCGTTTGCGAAACCGGCCGGGAACCGGCCCCGCGGGGCGATGCGCGACCAATTCGCTCTCGCGCATGGGCGACATCTTTCCTATAACCGGCGGAAACGAACGGAGTCGCTGCCCATGACCGAAAACCTGTCCCCCATCGATACAGCCAAGTTCGTGGCCTCGAAACATGCGGCGGGGCTGGTCGAACACGGGATGAAGGTGGGCCTTGGCACCGGCTCGACCGCGGCCTGGCTGGTGAAATGCCTTGGCGAGCGGGTGCGCAACGAGGGGCTGCAGTTCTTCGGCGTGCCCACCTCGACGCGCACGGCCGAACTGGCGCGCAGCCTGGGCATCAACGTAATCACGCTCGAACAGGCGCGCTGGCTGGACATGACCATCGACGGGGCGGACGAGTTCGACCCCGATCTGGCGCTGATAAAGGGCGGCGGCGGCGCGCATCTGCAGGAAAAGATCGTGGCCACCGCCAGCGACCGGCTGATCGTCATTGCCGATGCCTCCAAGCGGGTGAAGAAGCTTGGCGCATTCCCGCTGCCGCTCGAGGTGATCCCGTTCGGCTGGCAGGCGACCAAGGCGCTGGTCGAGGAAATGCTGGCCAGCCTGGGCACGCCGAACGTTTCGGCGACCTTGCGCATGAACGGCGACAAGCCGTTCGTGACCGACGAAGGCAACCATATCCTCGACCTGCAGCTGGGACGCATCGACAACCCGCGCCAGTTGTCGCTGGTCATGAACCAGATCGCCGGCGTGGTCGAAAACGGGCTGTTCATCGACATCTGCGACATGGTCATCGTCGGCCACGAGGACGGGCGGGTCGAGGTGATCGATCCCCTGGACGAGGAAATCTCTGCCGCGATCGGCGACGACCTGCCCGAAAACGGCACCGGCGAAGGCAACATTTTCCGCGATCCGCAGGGCTGATCGGGGAACGGAACCATCGAGGAGGGCCCATGGCCTACGACTATGACCTGTTCGTGATCGGCGGCGGCTCGGGCGGCGTGCGCGCCGGGCGAGTCGCGGCCGAATCCGGTGCCCGGGTCGCGCTGGCCGAGGAATACCGCCTGGGCGGCACCTGCGTGATTCGCGGCTGCGTGCCGAAAAAGCTAATGGTCTTTGCCT
>JALSRF010000490.1 GCA_026984895.1 Paracoccaceae bacterium | reverse complement strand
GATGCAATCGCTCCTGCAATACATGGCCGCGCCCGAGGTGCTGCAGGAAATCGTTTTCTGGCTGTTCGGCAGCCTGCTCAAGGCGACCTGGTTTTCGGTGGCGGTCTCGGGCGCGGTGCTGGCGCTGGGGGCGGGGCTGCTGGCGCGCGATGCCTGGCAACTGACGGCGCTGCGCCTGGGGGATGCGCGCGCGCAAAGCCTGGGCATCAACCTGCGCGCGCTGCGACTGCGCAGCTTTGCCACGCTGTCGCTGCTGACGGCGGGGGCGGTGGCCTTTGTCGGCACCATCGGTTTTGTCGGGCTGGTGGCGCCGCATCTGGCGCGCATGCTGGTGGGCGAGGATCAGCGCATCCTTCTGCCGATGTCGGCGCTGATGGGGGCGCTGGTGATGTGCGGCGCCTCGATCGCCTCGAAACTGATTTCACCGGGCGCGGTGGTGCCCATCGGCATCGTCACCGCGCTGATCGGCGTGCCGTTTCTGTTCGCGCTGATCCTGACGCGCCGCGCGCGGCACTGGTGAACGCGATGGAAAGGAAACCCGCCATGCCAGCGCCTACCATACCCGCGCCCGCCATGCCCGAGCCCGCCATGCTACAGATCGAAAACCTGCACGTCACCCGCGCGGGCAAGCCGATCCTGAACGATCTGTCGCTGGGCTTGCGCGGCGGCGAACTGACGGCGCTGCTGGGCCCCAACGGCTGTGGCAAGACCACGCTGTTGCAGGCGCTGGCGGGGATATTGCCGGCGCGCGGGACGCTGCGCCTTGATGGCGCGGCGCTGCCCTGGGGGCGCGAACAACGGCGGCTGTTTGCCTATATGCCGCAGGACGCGGGCGCGGTCTCGACCTTAAGCGTGATCGAAACGGTGCTGCTGGGCCGGCTGTCGGCGCTGGGCCTGCGCGTGCCGCGCCCGCTTGTGGACGAGGCCGCGGCGATGCTGGACAGCTTCGGCCTGATGCCGCTGGCCGCGCGCGACCTTGGGGCGCTCAGCGGCGGGCAGCGGCAGATGGTGTTCCTGGCCCAGGCGCTTTTCGCGCGGCCAAGGGTGCTTCTGCTGGACGAGCCGACCTCGGCGCTGGACCTGCGCCACCAGCTGATCGTGCTGGAGCATGTGCGCCGCCTCGCGCGCGAGCGCGGCATCATCGCGCTGGCAGCGCTGCACGACCTGGGCCAGGCCGCGCGTCACGCGGGCCGCGTCATCTGCCTGTCCGATGGCGGCGTGCTGGCCCAGGGCGCCCCGGCCGAGGTGCTGAGCGAAGACCTCTTGCGCCGGCTCTACCGGGTGCGTGTCGAACTGGCCTGCGCGCCAAGCGGCACCCTGCACATCACCCCGATCGCGGCAGAAGGGCGTCTGAGATGACCGCCCCTGCACTGCCCAGTCAGATTTTCCCATTTCGCGCCTGTGCGCGGATCACCGGCCACACCGGCCATACCTGTCATCAGAAAGGAGACCCGATGATGAAACCCGTTTTCAAGACCGCCCTGTGCAGCCTTGCGCTGGCCACGACCCTGACGGCCCCGGCACTGGCCGGCGCCGACGGATTGGAAATCAGCGATGCGCAGATGAGGATCACGATCCCCGGTCGCCCGGCCGCCGGCTATTTTACCCTTGCCAACACCGGCAGCGATACGCGGGTGCTTGTGGGGGCGGCCTCGCCGGCTTGTGCCAAGGCGATGCTGCACCAGAACAAGATGGAAAACGGCGTGATGAAGATGCTGCCAGCGGGCGAACTGGAAATCGCCCCCGGCGATACGCTCCGCTTCGCGCCGGGCGGCTATCATGTGATGTGCATGAAACCGGCGGCGGACATCAGGAACAGGAAATCGGTGCCCGTCACCCTGAAGTTCAAGAACGGCGAGACCCTTGAGGCCGAGTTCTCCGTGGCCGGAAACTAGGGGCAGGGCCGATCAATCCGGCCCGCGCAGCGTCATCGGCGCGAAACGCTGCACTGTCCGGTTGCCGCCTGTCGGGGAAGCTCGGGGCCGGCCCCGGCCTTGAGCGACATGCCCGGGAAGTGGCAACCCGTGCCGGAAGCCCGCGCCGGAAACCGGGCTCTGCAATCCCGGAGCAGATGGCTGTGGCGCCGCCCCTTCGGGGCGGTGTTGCCCCGTCGCCCGGGCAGCGGCAGCGGAAGCGGATGCGGCACCGGCAGCGGTGCGCTTGCGATCCGGTGGCCCGGGGCCTCAGGCCTTGCCCGATTTCTCGTCCAGCATGGCCAGGGTCAGGGCGTGTTTCTTTCGATCGATCCGATAGCCCATGATCGCCCACAGGATGACCGGCGTCGCCAGCATCAGCAGCCAGGTCGGGGCGATGGCCAGCAGATAGGCGGTTTGCGCCGACTGTTCGCTGGCGCCGGAAACGAAGCCGATCAGGCGCAGCAGGATGCCGCCGATGAACACGCTTACCGAGATGCCCAGCTTGTAGGCAAAGGTATACAGCCCGAAATACAGTCCTTCCTGCTGATGGTCGGTGTCCAGCCGGCCCTCGTCGGTGGCATCGGCGACCATGGAAAACGGAATGCTCATGAAGGCGCCGTTGCCGATCCCCGCCACCATGCTGAACAGCGAAAGCGTCAGCACCGTGCTGGGCGCGTCGATCGGCAGCCAGCCGAGGCCGACATGGGCCCAGGGCATGCCGACAAAGCCGACAAGCCCGAGGAGCATGCCCAGGATCAGCGCCGAGCGCTTTTCGAACCTGCGGCACATGAACACCCAGAACGGCTGCGAAATGACCGACATTCCCAGCAGCGACAGACCGAGGATACCCATCTGCGGCCCGGTCAGATGATAGGTGAACGTGTTGACATGGGTGCCCAGGCTGACGGTGATCTGGAAGGACACCTCGATGATGAAGATCACCAGCAGGATGGCGCGAAAGCTCTTGTTGGACAAGGCCGCCTGCACCTGCAGGAGGGCGCCGGGGGCCTGGCCTCCTGCGGTGTCCTCGTCGCCGTGGTCCTTCGGGATCAACGCATAGGCGATCAGCGCAACCAGCACCGTGATCACCGCCACCGCAATGCCTGTCGCGGGATAGGCCGCCGGGTTCAGCTGGCCGCGCGGGAACTCCGGCGTGCTGCGGAAAAACACGATCTGCGTGCCCACCAGCGCCAGGATCATTCCGATCACATGGAAGGCCGCGCGCCAGCCCTGCAGCGACGAGCGCACATCGTAGTCGCGGCTGATGGTGCCGCCCAGGGCATAATAGGGCGCGCCGTAAAACGTGTTCATGGTCTTGGTGAACAGCACCGCGATCAGCAGCAGGACGATCTTTGTCACCATGTCCGTCTGCGGAGAAATCGACCACAGGAACCAGCTTCCCAGTGCGGTGCCGATTCCGCCCAGCAACAGGAACTGGTGCCGTCTGCCGAAACGCGCCGAGCGTGTGCGGTCCGACAGGGCCCCGATCCAGGGATCGGTGATCGCGTCCCAGAAAACCGAAATGGCAACGATGGTGCCGGCGATGGTGGGCGGCACCTTCAGAATCGCGGTGACGAAGAACAGAAAGAAACTCGCCATGATCTGGTAGGGCAGCGAATAGGCGATCGCGCCGATACCGTAGCCGAGTTTCTGGGGGAGCCGCACGGCGCCCGTCGTTGCCTGCATGCCCGGTTCAACCGCAGCGTTGTCGGATGTGCTCATCTTGGATCCCTGCCCTTACTTCCCGCCGCAAGACCTTGCCCAGGAAACTGCGCGGAATCTCCGGCAACACGCGAATGTCCTGCGGGCAGTCGCCTGCCGGAAGGCGTTGCATGAGCAGCGCGCGCAGTTCGCGGGTGATCCTGGCCGTGTCGGCCTGCCCGAACTCGTTGCGCAGAGAAAAGAACAATACCGGCCTGCGGTCAATCCCGACAAGGCAACATTCCTTCACCGCCGGGTGGTCATGGGCCTCTTCCTCGATGGGGCGCGGGTAGGTCGGGCCGTTGTCGGTGTGGATGACATCGGCGTCGCGGTCGATCACGTGCAGATGGCCCTGCCGGTCCAGGTGGCCATGATCTCCGGTGCGAAACCAGCCGCCCTCAAGGATGACTCCGCGGTTCTGTTCCGGGTTCAGGTAGGTCTGCAGGCGGGTCGGGGTGTGCACGTGGATTTCGCCTGTCTCGCCGGGCGCGCACGCGCGGCCGTCCGGGGTGACGATGCGCACCCGCACCCCTTTCACCACCTTGCCGCACGATCGCAGGACGTGGCGCGGTGCGGGCGTGCCGTCCGCGCGCCGGTGCATTCGCGGCGTCAGCAGGCTGACCGGAGGCAGCACCTCGGCCTGCCCGTAGCCCTGCTGGAACTGCGCATCGAAGCGCGAAAGCGCTTCTTCCAGCTTGGCGGCGGGCATGTTTGCGGTGCCGTAGACGATGTGCGAGACGCTGGCCAGATCGGCGTTGGCCTCGGCGGGCAGATCCAGAAGGTCGATCAGGTGGCTGGGGGTCAGGAACAGCCGCGTGACCGCGTGGCGGCGAACCAGCGAAACCAGTTTCTGCGGGCTGTAGTCCCCCATCACCACCAGCGTGCCGCCGCTCAGCAGCGAGGGCAGGATCAGCCCGGAGCCCGCGCCGGCCAGCGGCATCGACGGCAGGGAAATGTTCACCGCCTTCGGATCGCGCCTGATCCTGAGGTTGCGGATGATCAGCTTCAGGCTGGCAACGGCCGCGCCGTGGCTGGAAATCAGCCCCTTCGGCGGCCCGGTCGTGCCCGAGGTAAAGCCCAGCCCCATCGGGTCGTGCGGGCGCACATCCGCCTTCGAGGGGCGGGGCGGATGGGCAGCGATCTGCTCTTCATAGGGGCTGTTCGCGCCGATTTCCCAGACCGGAACCGCGGGCATCGCCCGGGCGAAGGCCGCCGATGTGGCCGGCGCGAACCCGCTGTCCACAAGCAGAAGTTTCGGGTGTGCGGCCCGGGCGGCAGCGGCCACGAATTCGGGCCCGTGCAGGGCATGGAACACGCACAGCACGACGCCGGTTTCCAGCGATGCGGTCCTGATCTCGAAAAACGCGGGCCCGGTGTCCACCTGGGCAAAGACCACATCGCCCTTTTTCAGCCCCAGCGCCTCCCATGCCTGGGTCAGCCGATAGCCGCGCTCGCGCAGCTCGGCATAGCTCATCGCGGTGCCGTCGGCGAACTGCAGAGCCGTGCGCCGGGCGAACTTGCCGAAGGCATAGCGATGAATGTCGCGCGGCACCTTGATGCGCGAAAGGAAAAGCTCGGTCAGAATTCCCATGCGGCACGTCCCATTTTGCGCCTCGCCCGCTGCGATGCGGGTGGATCAGTCGTTCATCGCCGGTATCAGGCGTTTGAGAATCTGCATGCGCAGCATCTGAACCGGGTTCTTCGCGCCCCAGCGGCGATGACGCCTTCTGTAGCTTCGGTCATAGGGATCGAATTGCGAAAAACGCGGCACCCATTCGGGTTCGCGCCGCCCCAGGCGATAGCTGACGATCTCGGCCGCGACCATGCCCGCGCCGATCTGGCAGGCCAGTCCCAGGGACGGAGCGGCACCCTCTTCTGCGCCCACGCCCCGGGTGTCCATGTATTTCAGATGCGGTCCCTGTGTGCCGATGGCACAGATGAAGTGCAGCGCCATACGTTTTTCCGTCATGCCGTCCTTCAGCCCGGCGAACTCGTCATAGCTCATGCCTTCGGGGTGGAAGTTGAACATCGCCGCGCCAAAGCCCAGCGGCGCCGCCGAAAAGACCGGTATCCCCCGTTTGCGGGCATGGCTGTAGACGATGCGCCGCGCGGTTTGCGAAAACACGTCCATCGCATCCACAACCACGTCCACGCCCTCAAGGAACCGGTCGATGTTGTCATTGCCGACCGGTTCGTTCAGCATGCGGATCTCGGCAGCCGGGCTGATATCGGCGATGATGTCGCGCATCACCGTCACCTTGTCCCTGCCGATGGTCGAGGCCATGGCGCCGTACTGACGATTGATGTTGTGAACGTCGAACTGGTCGAAATCCGCGATCGAGAACCTGCCGATGCCGGTGCGCGCGAGGGTGGCGCCATAAAGGCCGCCAAGACCGCCCATGCCGGGTATGGCCACCCGGGTATTCCTCAGCTTGTCCTGCTCGGTCTCGTTGATGAGACCGCGGTGGCGGGAACAGGCGCGGGCATAGAAAAGATCGTCGGACAGGCTGTCGTCCCTGTCGAATTTCGCGGCCGAAACGTTCATCTTGTGTCATGCTCCTTGGTCGGTATCGGTGTTCGCTTCCTTTCGGCGCGGCGCGAACGCGGCTTCGCCGTCGCCCGGTTCGCCGTCGCCCGGAAGGAAGAAAGGCTTGTCGGGTCTGGTATCCGGCCAATGTGGCAAAAATATGCAGGCCGGGCCTGCCGGATGCCGGCCCGGGTCGTCCCGCGAAAACGCGCAAGCTTCATGCGCCCGATGTTCGGCGGCTCAAGACCGGGGAAGGCATGGCTGGGGTGGTAGGATTCGAACCTACGATACACGGTACCAAAAACCGCTGCCTTACCACTTGGCTACACCCCAACGGTGAGCGGGTAATTACGCTGCGTGTGGCAGCGGTTCAAGACCTGAATCGGCAAAAAATGAATCAAGTGGCCTGGCGGTTGCGCCGTCCTGGCCAAACCGCCAGCCAGACGAAAAGCGCCGCCCCCAGCGGAACGATCGAAACAAAGCCGATCGCGCCCAGCAGCGCGGCGACCGACGGTGCCGCCGGTGCGACCAGGGCAAAGCCCAGACCGGCCGCAAACAGCGCCAGAAGCCAGCGCCAGGGCAGCCGCGGC